>JAFAUR010000156.1 GCA_019243205.1 Acidobacteriaceae bacterium
TCTCATTCTCTTCGATCCGAAACGCTTTCGCCCCGCTATTGCGGATGTGGCGCTCTCCTTCTCCCGGATTCGAGATGTCCCTCTAGTCAGCGCTACTCTCGATGGACACATCGGTCTGTTTGGCGTAGACCTTGGTGCGCGCTCGTCCTTACTCGTCAATGCGTGGTTTTCGGACACAGCTCAGCTCCAAACTCTTTTCAGGGGTGCGCCGAAGATGGTCACCGGGTGGGGACTAGGTGGACCGATCTATGGAAAGTTGGGGAGAGCGCACGACTTCACCCTTGCAGGGATGGACATTAAGTCGCCGCTTGTCAGACTTTCAATGCAAAGTTCTGGGCTGCTTAGCCGCACAGGTACGGCGGGACTCATCGGGGCGGACATTCTTCGGCAGTTCACCATTACGTTTGATTCGCTTCAGCACGTTGTGTATCTCCGCCGCTCAAAATTGTTCGGCACCGCAACGAAGTTCGATCAGTCTGGGATGTGGATCATACCATCCAGCCATGGCTTCAGGGTTATTGACGTGGTTCCCGGGGGAGCAGCACAACGAGCTGGGCTTTTTGTAAACGACGAAATTTGGGCGGTCAACGGTCACGCTGCTGATCGCTTACTCCTTCCGGAGTTGAGGGATCGATGGGCAGAAGAAGCGCCCGGCACGCTGATTCATCTAAAAGTTCGACCGAGGACGTATCTTCCTGCGCAAATCGCTAGAGTTGCGATCGCTTATTTGATGGAGAAGTCAGATGCTCAATAAATACCAGTTCGTTGCTTCGATCGTTCTGGCGTGTGCGCTCAGTTTGAGAGCCCAAGACCTTCCGCGACGGAACATCTTCGGCGCTGCCGTTAATCCAGACCGCGGTGGCGTCCTGATCACGGCGCTCGTTCCGGACAGCCCGGCTGAACTCGCAGCACTAAAAGTGGGCGATGTCATAACTCGTCTTGGAACGACTACCATTTCGAATGTCGGGCAATTCTTGCAGGCCGTTCGAGCGGCAACACCTTCGACACCGATGTCAGTTGCCGTCTTTCGAGCGGGAAACCCCGAAATCTTTTCGGTCCATATTGTTCCAGCACCTAAGGAGGCGGATCCCGACGTTGAAACAATCTACTCTGCCGTCCAGGTCGGAGCTTCACTGCGACGCACGCTCGTCACACTTCCGAAAGGGACGACGAGAAATCTTCCAGCCGTTCTAGTGATCGGCGGAATCGGTTGCTATTCGGTAGACAATCCATTCGACCTAAACGATCCCTATCGTGCATTGGCACATGACCTAGGTCGTTCCGGCTTTGTAGTGATGAGGGTAGAAAAGTCGGGGATCGGGGACAGCCAGGGCGAGCCCTGTTTTGAGACAGGCTTCACTGAGGAATCTGAGATGTACGCCGCCGCTTTGACAGCATTGCTCAGAACTCCGCATGTCGATCCCCGCAGGGTTTTTCTGTTTGGACACAGTATTGGCACGCTTATCGCTCCACGACTCGCAATCGTCAACCCGGTTGCGGGGGTCATTGTCGCTGAGGCAGTTGGCATCAACTGGTTCGAGTACGAGCTCGCGAATCTGCGGCGTCAATCGGTCTTGGACGGAGATTCTCCTTCGGATACCGACAATCTGCTCCGCTCGAAGGAGAATTGTATGCACCGTCTGCTAATCGACCGAGAACCGGATGCTTCTATAGAACGCAAGATGCCAGAGTGCAAATCTCGGAATAGCTATCCCGTAGCCGCCCCATACATGCAGGAGGTTGCTGCTTTAAACGTTGCTGAACCGTGGACTCGCATCACCGTGCCGGTCCTGGTACTTTACGGTACCGCAGACTTTGTCACTGCCGAGACCGAACATAAACGTATCGTGGACATCGTTAACGCAGAACACGCCGGAAGTGCGTCATTTCAGGTAGTGCAAGGTATGGACCACCATCTGGAACTCATGGGCACTGCAACGGACGCTTATGACCGCAGAGTGAAACGGCACGAGGACGGTCGCTATGCGAAGCAGCTCTCGATCGATGTTGCGGAGTGGCTGTGTATCCAGATCAGCTGCGGCCCATCTTGAGCACACAATCATCCGATGAACCCTTCGCAAGGGCGTAATGGAATGCAGATGGCGATTCCTATGAGTTCGTGGTCGGAATGATGTACGGAGACGAGCAGCGCCGGATTCACACGTGCATTTATTCAGCGTGCGTCGTTTTCTTGTTTGCCTTGCTAATCGGCGCTGTGTTTGACCCATCGGTTCGTTTGCTGTACGTATGTCAATCTCTGATCTATGTCGCCGTCATTGTCTTGGGCGCCAGGAACAGTCCATGGGGATTCGGCGCGGGATGCCTAGTAGCCGTGTTCTGGAACTATTTCTTTCTCCACGGGGAGGCAACAAGCGTGTGGGCCTTCCTCACTCTGCGGGCCATCAGACCGAACATCGGAATTCAACTTGCTGCGGCAATTGCTCATTGCGTTCTCGTCGTTGCGTGTCTGCTTGGATTCCTGCGGCAGATCCCTAGCTCCCGGTCTTGGGCAAAGTTTATAGCGGGTGGAATGGTAGCGATCTCTTACCTTGTTATGCTCATTGTTTTGATGAGGCCGCAGCTTGTTCCGGCACTCAGAGGCAGCTTCGGCCTGAATTGAACTGCTTCAGATAGCCACTCGGCTTCAGCTGTGCGGAGCGGAAGACCTATACGGGAATAGCACAATCGTCTGTGCCTCGGAATCGACCTCGACAAAAGGTTTCTTGCGTTCACCACCGTGTTGATGATGATCTCGTAATTGAACTGAATGCTGATGGAACCTCGCCCAGCTGTCGGCGTACCTAGTCATTGATCCAATCGCAAATATCGTTGGGCGAATGCAGATTTGGGGCGTGTTGCTTTGAGGCGATGTCTCCAATCAGAAACCGACATTCGTGCTTCAAATCTCTCCAACTCGACATTAAGCTGCCTCATCAAAGTAGTTTTGGTCTCGTCGTCTACAAACGCGTATTTGAATGTTGTTGCGGCAAGACTAACGATCTCTTTCCAGGTCAAGTGGTACAGCTTCTAAGCCAGGAAAAACTGATCCCTCAGACTCCCCCCCAAATGCGCCAGGATCATCGGTGTTCAGACACATGGGGATACCGGAACGCAGGTATATAGGGAACGGGTGCTTTGCGAGATCCGGTGTATAGTTCAGAAGCTTGTTGCTCACGAGCGATGTTTCGATTGGGATTTGCCCATGCCGCATAAGCAACATAGCCAGCGGATCGGTTACAAGATTGATGGCATGACCAATTCGAGACGCGCCAACGTAGAGCGCATCCCGAACTTGCTCTCCCTGTGAATCCAGTTCACCGGCGTGCAATGAGAACGGGATGTCATAGCGGGACTGCATATCCTTCAGCGCTGACGAAAAACGAGACAACTCTCCCCCATCTCGGCCCTCCTCGCCCAGAAGGTTGACACCGACCCACAAATCCCGGTGATGGTCGACGAATTGAAACGCATTTTCGACCTCTTTGCGTGCGTCGGTGGCAGACCGATACGCCGCCATCTGGAATCGCACTGTAACGCCGGTCTGTGTCGCGGGGCCGTGCTGAAGGCGCCGTTTCAGGGTCGTCACAAAATCGTCTACCGAGACTGGATTTCCCGGATCCAGCAAGCTCGTGGGATCGAACTGAAGCTCCAAATACAAAATGTGCTCTGATGCCGCTTCTTTCTTGATCGATAAGATTACCTGAAGCATGATCGCTGGGTCTGCGCACAAGTCGTCAAGTCGGGCAACAATATCGTCAAAGAACTTTTGACGCGCCTTGGTCCGAGGTCACAATCAAGGCTTCCATCCAAAGTCGCCGCTCCTCACTCGAGAGTGTCGCCAAGGGCTTGAAGTTTTGCTTCTCGCACGGTGAAAGACGTTCCCAGTGTGATCGACGAACCGTTACGAATAAGATGGGCGTCGCCACTTCACCCGGGCAGCTTCTCGTTTGCATTCTCGTGTAGTACTCGTCCCCCTGCTGACCGGATTCGGCGACGGCAGCGTTAAACCAAAATTCCGGAGGGACGGCGTACTCGCTATGAACGTTTAAAATGCCGCCCTTCGGCATTTCCCAGAAAAACTCGTAAAGCTCGGCTCGGGTAGCAGTTTTGGTGATCCTGTGGAATTGAGCCTCGAATGGAGTCGATAGCGCCGTTGCACAGAAAACCACGAGATGGCACAGCAGTTGCAATGCTGCTCGTACTCGGAAAGTAATTGTCATGGCCATTTTCGAAACCAGCGAACTGCGGCGTCAGGCCGCGGGAGTTCCTTCGCTCATGCTAAATGGGACCATTCCTGCCAGGCCAGGACTCCCGGTCGGGACAAGATCACAAGAAGTGTGACGCCCTTCATCGGGTCCGCATCCTGTTACTCACGTTGGCAATAGTTGTCCTGACGATTGCATTTGCACCCTGAGTTCCGGTCGAGGTGCCTTGTTGTCGGATATCTGACAAGTAGATTCCGAACGAGTAGACTTCTGAGTCCAAAAGTCAAGGCGCGTGCTGACCTTCCATCATCTCCCGAATGACTTGACCACTGACCCGAGCGGTTTCTTGGAGCCGCGCGTACACACGCCTTCTAAGAGCGAAGGGATTGCTCCAGTGAGGCGGCTCATGCGCGCCTCCGATCCGGCAGGGCGTATAGAGTCCGTTTGCTGGAAGCTGACCGCCTGGGCATGGGCGCAGTTAGCACAGGCCCCTCTGTGGTCGGCCAGCGTAGAGGAACGAGCGCTGTTTTCCCCAAAAACGGATTAGCAAACAGATGGCCGTTACGCGCGATCTACCGGCGTGACCAGTTCTAATTTACGAATTGCCGATCCGTCTATCACTTCCGAACACCCTCGTTTAACGTCACTGCGTTTACCGAAATGAGAACGATCGGTGCCTTTCGCTTTGTGGTGCAACTGTGGCGCGGTGAGAAGTCGCCTGCCATTTAGTGTATTGATGTTCGTGCTGTCGCGCTGGCCGGGTGAGCTGATGGAACGCTATGGGGCAAAGTTATTTTTGTGATTGGGCCTCTGACTCCGGTTCTTTCGACAGCCTCCCCGCATCCGACTCGCGATGAGACAACTTAGCACGTCCTGCCGCCCAGGCTAGGCAGGCGTGTGCTGCTGAACTTCCTTCCAAGAAAGTGCTTTTTTCAGTGTTCCTCTGGCAGATGCGTCGTCCAGAGATCGCGTTGCACCTGGTCAAGGCTGATGAAAATCCGGTCGGGTCCGACAGAAAACGTCAGGTACAAAGTATGGGCGCGGGGAGTTCCATGATCTGCGTCGAAATGCTGCAGGTCCGTCGAGCGATGCGGCCGGCATTGGCCGTGGGCGTACGAACCGGTGTTCGCAATACGTGGATCCCCAGCTCTCGATCGCTTTGTCCAAACCGGCTGAGAACGTTTCGATCGTGCAGCAAAAATCTGTAGCCCTGATCGGCTCCAAGGGGTTCTCGCAGTCTCTTGCTGGTGACGCACGGAGGACAACCCTGAACTCGCTCCTGGCATTCTTTTCGTTTGCGCTGGTCAGCGCTCCTTCATTCTTGGCCCAATCGTATCAGCTGCACCCTGATCACCGGCAGAACTATCAGAATAGCGATCAGAGGTAAAGTGAACGCGCGGCTGCAGGGCTGGTTTGGAGATTTGCTTCAACGCTCGTCCTCTGCCGGAACGATTACGCATTCATTCAATCTGCAGCTGGGCGGTGGCGTAGAAAACCAAGCTGCGGGACCGAATCCATTTTCAGATCACGTATCCTTCGCCGAGTTCGCCGCTGTACTGCATCACTGTGCCGGCGCTTTCCGGTCGGGGAAATCGATAATGTTCAAGTTCAGCGGAAATTGTCGTTCGCGTGGAGACGACGTTCGCAGCCGGCCTTCACCCCACTCGCCTTCGACACCCGGCGCCGCGGCGAATTTCGCCGCTGATACCTGTCCGTCAAAAGCGAATGAGTCGATTACATAAGGCAGACCGTTCGACCCGAGTACAGAGGGGCTGTCCATGATGTGGAAATGCAGGTGTGGGCCTGAGGTATTGCCTGTATTGCCCAGTTTCGCGAGAATCTGCCCGCGCTTGACGTGCTGCCCCCGCTTCACAAGGATGGAATGTTTTTGCAAATGCGCATAGAATGCGAAGAATCCGTTGCCGAGATCGAGCACAATATGATTGCCGTCGACATTATGGAGGTTAACGGTTCTTGGGTCCGGCAAGCGCCCGGGAACTTGGTTGTCGAGTGTATCGAGCGTATCAACCACTGTTCCGTTGGCTACGGCCATTACATCGGCTCCATAATCGGGGTAATTGTGCACATCGGAAGGATCTCCGTCGACGAGGCGCCCGGCGCCATCCAGGAGCATCCAATCGATTGCGAAGCGCTGGGCGAAGTAGATTTTGCCGTTGACGGTCACAGACCCTGTCCGGTGTATGCCGTCGGGTCCGCAGCAGCCATTTACCGCGACCCACCCTTTTCCCGCGAGCGGCGGTCCAATTTCGAGCGTCGTTCGTTCGACTGGCAATGGCGCGACGAGGTAGCTGAGCGGAACCGGAGTCGTGGGAGTTAAACTCGGGCTCGCTCCTCCGAGAATCGAAACGCGATGCTCTAAGCGTTCCGGAACTACGGCCTCCGAGTCGAAGGCAAGATCGATGAGAAACAGGCGCGTCCCGTTGTATTCAATTTTGGTGTTGTCAACAGAGCCATGCGCTGTCGTACGCAGGCGCGACAGCAATTCATGGCCGTCGTATGTCGCGATGACCGACGACGGGTTGTGCCCATCGACGACTTCGATCTTTCGGAGTGTGGCCGGTGTGGCGTTCGCGTTTGTTAGCAGCAGCTCGTAGACGACGTGCTGTTTCGCATCCGTTCCGTTAACAGAGTGTGTTGTCGGTGTCAAGGCGGAGATCACTACCGGGGTGAATTCGTCCGGTCTGCCAGACTGGCTCGCACGAACGGTGACCGCAAGCATGGAAATGACTACGGCGAGTCTAATTATCACCCCAAAATTGTAGGCTTGCTGTCAAGGAACTGCCGGATCCAACAACGGACGCTA
>JAFAUR010000622.1 GCA_019243205.1 Acidobacteriaceae bacterium
CCGAGAAGGTTCGCACCATGGTAGAAACGCAACCTCTGCTGGAGACCGTCACACACCGAATCTCGGACGCGCTGCACGTCCGACCAGTCGCGATCCTCCTGAATGGCGACGGACCGTATCGACCTGCTTACGCCTTAGGCGTAGATAATACCTCAGACTTGGTTTTTCCGCAAAACGCGGGGACAGTCCAACAGCTAAAACGAGACCAGCAGCCTTTGCGTGTTTACTTCGACGATCCGGATGGCTGGCTTTACCGTCCAGAGATCAGCGCCGACGAGCGGCAGAGGTTGCTCGCACTCCGCGCCGAGCTCCTGCTTCCCCTGGCTGTAAAAGACGAGCTGATCGGCTTCGTGGCGTTGGGCCAAAAACGTTCGGAGGCGCCGTACTCGGGATCAGACCTGCGGCTGCTGAACTCGGTGGCGACACAGACCAGTCTCGCCCTTGAGGTTTCGCGGCTCACAGAGGCCATTTCCGCGCAAGTCGCCCAGCGTGAACGCCTGAACCGCGAGCTCGAGATCGCACGCGAAGTACAGGAAAAGCTGTTTCCGCAGCGGCTGCCCACAGTGCCCGGTCTGGACTACTGCTCCGAGTGCCGCCCGGCGCGTGAAGTCGGCGGTGACTACTACGATTTCATCGAGCTTCCCGGCGGCAAACTGGGGATTGCGATCGGAGACATCTCTGGCAAAGGTATCGGGGCGGCTCTGATGATGGCGAACCTGGAAGCATGTCTGCGCGGTCAGGCGCCCTCCGCCCGAAACCTCCCCGATCTGATCCGCCGTGTGAACCGGATGATCTATGAGGCGTCTTCGGCGAACCGGTACGCTACATTTTTTTATGCCGAATACGATCCGCAGACCCGGCAGATAGCGTATGTGAACGCGGGTCACAACGCGCCAGTCGTGGTGAGAGAGTCCCACACGAGCTGTAACGTCTTTCGTTGGGAAGCGGGGGGTCCAGTAATCGGTTTGTTGCCGGACGCGCAGTATGAAGAGGGCTGTTTTGAGCTGCAGACGCGTGACCTGATTGTCCTCTACACGGATGGGGTAAGCGAGTCCATGGATGCTCAAGACGGCGAGTGGGGCGAAGAGAGCTTGATCGCCTGCGCGAAAACGTGTAGCGGCCTTACCGCTCGCGAAGCCCTCGATCTTTTGATGAGCGGGGCAGTCGGATTCGCGGCAGGCGCTTCGCAACACGATGATATGACCTTGGTGGTGCTCCGTGTCCTCGCGTGAGATAACTTGTCGATCGCCGAATAACCGCTCAATCACGAAATGGGTTGCGGTCATCGCAACAGTGGGGATCCTCGGCTCCAGAGACTCCTCCCCCGAGATCATCGATTATCACCAGCATCTATATAGCCCCGAAGCAGGCGCAAGGTCCTCCCCGGGGCCGAAGGGAATCAATGCTAATTTTCTGGTTGGCCAGCTCGATGTTGCCGGGATCGGGCGAGCCGTTGTGCTTTCGGTCGCGTACAGCTTCTCGAACCCAAACAAGCCGCCGGTTCCGAATGAATACGCGCACGTCATGGCCGAGAACGATTGGACCAGCGCTCAAGTCGCCAAGTACCCTAATCGCTTACTTGGGTTATGCAGTGTAAATCCCCTCCGGGGCTACGCAGTTGAGGAGATTGCGCGCTGCGCAAAAGATCCAAACCTGCGCACCGGACTTAAGTTGCACTTCGGCAACTCTGATGTCAATTTGGACAATGCTGAAGATTTGGCCCGGGTGCGACGGGTCTTCCGGGCTGCCAATGAGCACCGCATGGCAATAGCAGTACACATGCATCCGAACATAGATCACCACCGACCCTACGGGGCGAAGGAAGCTCGCATTTTTTGGGACAAGTTCTGCTTGAGGCGCCCGACGTAACGGTACAGATCGCGCATTTAGCTGGTGGCGGAGGGTATCATGACGCAACGGACGAAGCCCTGTCGGTCTTCGTCGAAGCAATCGAGCGAAAAGATCCTAGGATGAAAAACGTGTACTTTGATGCTTGCGGCATCACTATACCTGGCATGTGGGAGGGCAAGGCGGGCCTGATTGTCAAGCGTATTCGCCAGATCAGTGTACGGCGAGTTCTTTACGGAAGCGATGCGGCCACTCCAGACAACCTGCCCAAGGATGCCTTGGAGCGATGGCACAAACTGCCACTCACGCACTACGAATTTCACACGATCGAAAACAATATCGCGCCCTATGCCATGGATTGGCTCAACCGAACGGTCGAGAAGTGATGCAGTCCGGACAGAAGACCAGCTCCACAGCTTATCCCCACGCCCTACGGAGGTCGCTCAAATAGTTCCAGTGTGGTGGCGCTCCGGACAACTCGTTTGCAACCGATAGATCCGCGGTGGTCAGGAAGTGTTTACGGAAACCTGACTTCCGATTCTGGTCGACGACGGGCTTAAGTGTACATAATCGATCAATCGAAGACCAACAGCAACAAGAACGAAGGAGAACTGACAAACACTCATCGATCGACGTAGAAGCCTATGCGCTTACGTAGTAACGTTACTACGTAAGGGACGCATAGGAGGAGTGCATGGCGCAAAGACCGGGTCTGGCGGTCAAGATAGCGGTTCGCAAACCGAAACCAGGTCCGGACCTGGGATCACCGTCGGATTTCGGCAGGCCTGGGTCGCGGAGCCTACCTTCGTCAGCCTTGCCTACGCGCAACGACGTGCATGGCGATGGCAATGACGATTCTCTTGCGACGGCGGCAGCAACCGTATCTCCGGAAGCCCTTCACTACCACGATGAAGCGCAGCGCTGCGAACTGTGCGAGCACTTCGGGCAGGACGGCCAGTGCGCGGTTCTGCAGATGACCGTGCAGCCGGAGGGCGGTTGTAACGCATTCAGCGGCCGGGACACGGACGAGGATTCGACCGAGCCGGACTATGACGACCTCGGCGGTGACGCAGACATGCCGCCGGCGAGAGGCAGCGGCCATCCTCAGTATGGCGGTTAGCTGGCTCGAACGCCTATTCTTCCCGAACGTGCACGCGCTTCAGGCGGAACTGGCTCAAGTGCGTGAGGGGTTGCGGGAGGCAACGCAAGAGAAACTCCTGTTGCAGGATCGTCTCCAAGGCGCGAGGGTCGAGCGCGAAAAGCTTTGGGACATGATGCACGAGGCTTTGCAAGGTGAACGCACTGCATACCAGATGCACATCAACCAGTCGTGGCAGCGCATGGGTGCCGGCGTGCCGTATCCCGAATCCCCGCACATCCCGCCGCAGTCCGTGCCGAAGCAGCCTGGGAGTGAACCCGTCGGACGCCAGGGTCGCATCCTGCCGAGCGAAGCGGTTGCGCAGCGCACGGCTGAATTCCTGCAGAGCCTCATCAAAGAGTAAACGTGGACATCATTGGACCCGCACCGGAAGCGTTGAGCAACGACGAGATCATCGCGCGTTACGACGGCGCCATTACGCAACTCGTGAAGGCATGCCTTGATTCACAGTTCGAGTTTGAGCGGCAGGTGCTCGTGAACCAAGCGCGACTGAACTGGCAGTTCATTAAGAACAACCATTTCAATGTGCCGGGCCAAGTCTCGACGAGTTACGGTGACATTGCGGATTACCTGCCCATCGACATGACAGGCGACGGCGGCGCGGACGTGAAGCTGTGCCCGCCGCTGAACCTCATGGGCGGCGATCTCTATAAGTTCTGCGCCGTGATGGGGCAGAACGCGCCCCGAGTGAAAGCAGTGGCGGACAATCCCCAGGACGCCAACAGCATGAGTTGTGCGCAGAATGCGGACATCAACATCCGCGACCTCTGGGTGAAGAACAAGGTCGACCGCCAATGGAAAGCGCTCGCGTTCCATCAGTACGTGACTGGCCCGGTATTCATTCGCGGTGTCTGGAACACCGATGCCCAGAAGTACGGCCAGACGGTTGAGCCGAAGATCGACGTGCAG
>JAFAUR010000653.1 GCA_019243205.1 Acidobacteriaceae bacterium
GACCGCACGCAGCCCATTCTGCCGCTACGCCCCGGTTTGCCTGAGAGGCGAACACATGATTATCAACGCCACGGGACGACGACCCTGTTTGCCGCTTTGAATGTGCTCGAAGGAACCGTGATCGGCGAATGTCTGCCGCGGCACCGACATCAGGAGTTTGTGCGATTTCTCGACCGTATCGACCAGTCCATTGAGTCTGACCTGGAAATCCACTTGATCCTGGACAACTACGGCGCTCACAAGCATCCTGCTGTGAAGAAGTGGCTGGCCGCAAGGTCGCGTTACCACGTGCACTTCACGCCGACCAGTTCTTCTTGGCTCAACCAGATCGAGCGCTGGTTCGCCGAAATCACACGCAAACGAATCCGTCGCGGGACATTCCGCAGCGTCCGTGATCTAATCAAAGCCATCCACCATTACATTCGGATTTATAACAAGAAGCCACAGCCCTTTCAATGGGTCGCGAGTGCCAGCCGAATCATTCGAAAAGTTCGCAAGTATAAAGAAACAACAGATACAGGAGACTAGCTAGCTAGCGGCCCAGGTAAGCGAGTGGCCGACGGGCGACCCTTTAGTTTCAGCGACGGGCATCATGCTGAAGCAATGTACCGCAGGCCGGTGATGCTCGGCAGAAAACAGTACGCGCTTCCGCGCGTCGTAACGAAACGTTCGAAGCCACAGACCTTGGCCGAAGCGCCCGATGAAGTCGGTACGGTGAAAACACTGGACGTCGCGGCATTAGCACCTATTATGGGGTCGGCGCCAGAGATCATTCCACCGACGAAGTTATCTGTATTCAGCCATTGCGACATAAGGAACTGAAACTGATTGGCAAAATCGGCGTTAATGAAATAGCCAATGAGTCCCCGCTCGATTCCATCATTAATTTGCTCAGGGTTGAATGGTGGCCCGTAGGGAACGTTGCGGCGCATGATTCGAGCTTGTTGCGTGAAGAAACCTGCTACGATTTCGTCCCGCGGATTACCGCGGCGAATATGGGCACCGATGGGGCACGCGACACCTTTGGGGTCTGCTTGAGTCTGACCGGCCGCAACCCCGTTATATAAGAACATGTTGAGGCGATCGGACGGGACCGGGCAGGTTCCGTTTGGAGAAAGGACGAGCGGCACACCACTTCTGTAGCGGCCCAAGAACTTTGCGGCGAGCTGATCCGCCGTTAAACCTATTTTCGGTGCTGCTGATTGCAGATATGCTTCGAACCCGGCGACATCCTGCTTGAGGATTCGAAACGCCCCGAAGCTGCCATTGCGCCCGAGCTGGGTATCACAAACACCAGGTGAGTATTTGTTTCCGAAGCTATTCTCGAAGCCTAACAGAAAATCCCCGGCAGGCGAGCGTCCGTCATTGTTGACGCCCAGGTCAGGATATGGCCGGGCGGGACTGGGCCCACCAGCAAGGAAAGGCTGAGAAAGGCCGTCCCGATAGCCAAAGTGAACATACCCGTCTGGAAGAACTCTGCCATCGTGACAATGTACGAGGCGGAATGATTTCGAAATCGCCGCAAGCAATTCGGAACTTCGGGATTCTAGTTCATGGGCGGTCCGCGCAAAGAGGGAAAAGATGCCGTGAACGTTCGACGCAATGCCCATTCCACCTTCCCAGTTTGCGGGGGCACTCGCATCCACATCGAAGATCTTTTGGGCATTGCCGATAGCCCCTTTTGCGAATTCCGGCGCGAACTGAAGGAGAAGAGCAGATGGAACATTCAACGCCGAAAGGCCTTCATAAGTGAATCCCACGTTTAAGGTATAGTCCGGCTTCACACGCCAGGTGCCCGCCGTGGTGATCGCCAGCTGGGCAGGGTTTACCGTCGCCGGAAGTGGCTTCGCCAAGCTGCCGATCAACCCCCGTGCGCCGTCGGCGTCCAGAACGGCAACAATGAAGTGTTTAACATGGACGAATGAACCGTAGCCACGCAGAATAATTCCTTGGATGTCCTCCAGTTCGAGTGCACTCACAACTGTCAACCTCCTGCTATTGCTGCGGCGGAGTGCATCCATTCCCCCAAATCTGTACGACGGTGCAATCGGGGTAGGCCGAATAGAGGCCGCTTGGCACGTTGTATTGATTTACAAATGCTTCGAATGCAGCTATATTTTGTTGCACCGGAAGCGGAGGCGCAGGTTCAACGCAGGAGAGCAGCTCATTAAATACGTCCCCCAAGAGGTTCGTGAATGCCTGGATATAGGCGTTGAAGTCGCCGTCGTAGGCAGTAATTACAAATAGATACTGAGTGCCAGGAATCGTGAGAAAGCGGGCAAAATGAACAGTGCCGACCTTCGTCAATGCGGCATTGATCGCAGCCTGGTTCTGCTTGAGGTAGTTGAGTATTGTTTCATTCTTACCGGGCTGAATGGTCAGCATTAGGTTCAGGGGGCTCTGAACGGCAGTCAGCGACATGGCGATTTCTCCTTCGTCCTCGATTTTCTAGCGCCACCTGAGTATAAACCCAGCTGCCAGCCAGAAAAGTGCGGCACAAATGCGATTTTTGACCAGAGCTTGACGGGCGGTTTGTCCACCATGCTGACACTGACTGTGAAATACTGATCCCGCCCTTTTGCGGCTTGGTAATGTTGTCAAGACCTACCCATATTGGCCTTACTGTTATCGCTGTTGTCAATGGTGGACGCCGCACTCGGCGCACTTCGGAACTATGGGTGTCGCGATCGAAGGAGTTGCTGTTCACTCCGCTCAGGGATGAATGCTTGAATACGACCTGGTCTCGAAACCTATGGGAAGCGCGATGCAAATCCGCGCCGGGCACCACGACTACCGTACAGTGCGTCAGCAGGTTTGATTCTGCTTAAGTGAGAGTTGTCAACCAACTCTCAAGTAGCGATTTAAGGTCGTTTTTGCAAGAGTGAGGAGGAATTGCATAGTGTTCTGCACCCCACCGCCAAAGAGCCGAAACGCCGACCGACTATTTCGCTTCACTTGACGTAGAAAGCAAGTTCGCTTGGAGGTATACGGTTTCGTTAGGTCCGGTGATCGTATGAGTGTACAAGAGCGTGGCT
>JAFAUR010000929.1 GCA_019243205.1 Acidobacteriaceae bacterium
ATAGCTCAAATGCATTTCGCCCGCTCCCACAGGCGCTTGCGTGCGGACGCTAGTTCCCGGGAAAAAGGCGCTATTCGCGGTGAAGAACCAGACACCTCCGTAGAGGTCCAGTGCCCACGGACCGAAACGCCGTGAGGCGCCCACCTCCGGCTTGAACGCCCAGCGGTTCAGTCCCAGGTTGATCAACCGTGCGGGATCATACTGGCCAATGGGCGTGAGTACGGTCAGACTCGTGCCGATTACGAGCTTCTCGCGCCATTTTGCGAACTGGTTGAAGTGCATTGCGCGCCCGCCTCGCAGATTCACCGAGAATCGAAGCCTGCCGTCCACAAGGCCGGACCGGTAAGGATGATTTGGAACCCCTGCGACCGTGCCGTGGAAATTGCCGATTCCATACGGGACTGATCCAACCACATTTGCCGAATGACCAAAAAAATTCAACGAACGGCTATAACTGAAGCTCGCTATGTCAAAGCGTGCTTTGAAATCGGTGACGGGGATCGTCGGGTCGGTAGATACCGGACCGTCGAAGAAGGAAGACGATATGGTGATTGCGTTAGCTCCAAGGGGCGCGATGACGTATGCCCGTGGAACCAAATCCTGAGCGGAGGCGAACCGGTTGGCCAGCGCGGAGGAGCGAAGCTGTCGTGAGGCAATGCAGCCAGCTTCGACCCCCCATATCGGCACGGATGCTCCTCGTCGCTGGCGCGCGCATTTGTGTGGACAAGGGGGCAATTCGATATAGCCGGATTGTGTTACAGACCAGCTTTAATCCGCGGCGGAAGCATGGGGTTTGTTCACAATCACTCTTACTTCTACGCGTCTGTTTTGCTGCCGGCCTTCAGGAGTGCTATTGTCCGCCACGCTGGTTGAAGTTCCAAGACCAGCTGGAGCCATGATTCGTCGCAGAGGAACTTTGCCTACTTGTTGAAGGTACTGAACGACTTGCTCCGCACGTTGTTCACTGAGTTCCTGGTTCAGTTTGGCGTTACCGGTTGTGTCGGCAAACCCGGCAACCTCAATCATGTAGCCCTTCAGTGGAAGCGCTTGCTGCACCAGTTGATCAAGGTCCTTTTTTGCCTGATCGCTAAGATCGGATTTGTTCGTCGCGAAGTAAACGGTTGTCTCATACTTCGTGTCGTAATCGTCGAGACTCGAAACGCGTGAGTTTAGTTCATCAACGCCTGCGTTTGCTCTCGCGGCCTCACTTTGGGCGGCCTTTACATCTTGCTCGTTCTGTTTCTGGCGTCCTTCCAGTTCGGCTTGTTTTCCCTGCATCTCAGCCTGATTACGCTCAATCGGTGTGACACGCGTATCGACCGAGCGAGCGGTCTTGAAGTCATCCGGATTAAAGGTGATTTTGTCTGCCGAAAGATAACTCTGGGTGTTGCCGATACCCTCCGCTTCCACACGCAATCCGGGCACGAGCGCCGTCACATCCATATCTTCCCTGCGAAACTTGAATGCGCCCTTTTTTACCTGTACTTTGGTTCGGTCCGCCAGCATCACGGTCGCAGTGTTTTCATTTGGTTCGCGGAGTGTGATCAGATCGCCTTCCGGCGACATAATGACGCCCTTACTTTGGCTTTCTGACCACTGATGAAAGAATGCGTTGTTGTTGTGGCGGCGATGCATAGGTCGCCGGTTAACAATAGCGCGCAGACTCCTTGTAGAAACGCTGCGTTCGTTCGTGTTCGGACTATTTTTGACAGCATGCTTACCGCTCCTGAGATGAACCTGGTCGAGCCAGACAATAATGATCTTTTTAGAGCGGGGGAGGTTCTTTTTTTGTGAGCCGGAAGCAGAGCGGATAGTCTTCCGGTTAACGCTCTGCATGAACTTTACGCGTCTATCATTACTTATTGCCGAATGTATAGCTCAGCCCCGTGCTGGTTCCATAATCGCTGCCTTGTAGGTTGCCCGGCGGCTTGCTATCCCAGCTTCCGTAAAACGAAAGGTTCCAGTCGATCTTTCCGAACACCTTCAGGTAATAAGAGGCGTTGACCCGGGAGAAATACCGTCCCGCATCGGTTAGGGCCGGCACCAGGCTCGCGTTGACGTTCAGCGTGGTTTTCTTAAAGGTAAATACGTCAAGATTGGCCACGAGCAACGCGACGGTCAGGTTTTGTTGTCCTGCCCCCGAAGACGGAATATATTGAGTTCCCTGCCAGCCAAAGCCACCGGCAACTGAGAAGCGGACGCGGTTGGTATTCACAAAATACCGACCCACGGTGCCGGCCACATCAGCCTGCCGCTGAATGCCTTGCACAGTGCTTTGCAGGTACCCTGCTGAACCTCCATAGAAGTAACTGTTCCACCGCAAGACGCGGTAGACAGCCACATCCAGCTGGTTGCGCGTCGACGTCGCGGCCCCAGTGCTCGCCGAAAGACTGGAACTCTGGCTGAATTTACCGCCCCACAAGGTTGCCTGGTAGTCAAGTTCCGTGGCGATGTTGTATTGCGTAGTATTGTTGCCCTTAGAGAGCTGTGAACCTATTGTGATATTGCCTCCCAAACGTTTCCATCGGCTTTCGAAAGCCTCGTTCAACCGAACGATTTGGGCTTTATCAACTACGAAGGGCTCTTCGCTCCCAGTGTAAATCTCGATCTTGACGGGGGCGCCGGCAAGCGTCTCTGGAGTAACTAGCTTGCCGGAATGTATACTTCCATCATTCATCTGGATGAGAAAGAGTGCGCTGCTCTCGATGCGGGCCACTTTGCGCCAATCGACCGAGATCGTCCCATCCACATAGTCCAGGTCAACTTTAAGAATGCCGGCCTGGAGACTCTTGACCTCACCGGTAATGCGGTCGCCGTTTTTCAGTATGATTACGTCCGTGTGCGCACGCGCGAACGCGGGACCTGCAAAGAGTGTTATCGAAATGAAAGCAACACAGATCAGAGCAGCATTTGCAATCGATCCTGCAGGCAAGATAGCATCCCTCCTACGCACGACGAATCCCAGACGGATCCGGCGAAAATCGAACTAATTTGACACGGGGTTCTGATCGTTGAGCGATCGTGGCCCACACGGAACTGATTGATTAGGGCCATTGTCATCACGGGCCATTTTGATGGACCCTGGCTCTGATCCGGAGTTTGGCGATTGTTGCCGGCATTGCGGAGAATACCTTTCGAGCAGGTACGTTGGGAGACACGCTGTGCCTTACGCAACGCAAGGATGCCCGTGATCGGCCAAAAGACGTAAGATTCTCAGGGTATCCGGACGGCTCGAGAACTCAGGAGGGCCTTGGAAGTTCATTGCTCAGGTGTTCGGCCGAGTCCGCGATAGCACTGTTAAGTTAATGAGTCGGTGCCGCTCGTTCGCCATCATTCCGGATCGAAATGTCTGTATCAGGGCTCATCCGCGCCCAGGCCGGACGAAAGGCTCGGGATTCGGATTACAAGTGAGATACCGGATACAACCATGTTCGAGGCGCCTGCCGTTTACCGATGGCAGGCTCCATTTTTGCGAACTGCGCATGATAGCCTCGAACCTACTGCTTGTGAGAGCCCAACACGACGAATGCAGCCGCGGCGATAAGCCGAGTTGCGAGTTGCGGCGGTCCGAACTGAAATTGGCATGGCATATGACAGGAAGTTACGGTAAACCGATCGCAGTCATCAGCTGGAGCGAATTGGGGTCGTTCCAGTACAAAGCAATTTGACGAGTCGCTAGCATGGCGAACGCACGAATACTAATCGCAGAAGACGAAGAAACGGTCCGGCAGGCTACCGAAGCGGTTCTGAAGAAAGAGGGATACGAGACCCTGGGAGCGTGCGACGCCGAGCAGGCACTCGAGATTCTACAGAGATCTCGCGTGGACCTTATTATCACGGATCTCAATCTTCCGGGCGCTTCTGGTATCGATTTGCTGAAGAAAGCCCGGATGATCTATACGGGTACCGCGGTAATCGTGATGACCGCGTATGGCACAGTTCAGAGCGCGGTGGAAGCGATGAAGGCCGGCGCTTACGATTACCTCACCAAGCCGATTCACTCGTATGAATTGAAAGCATTGGTCAGCCGAGCTCTAGAGCACGGCAAAATGGTCGAAGAGATTGATCTTCTTCGCGATTGCCTGAGAGAGAATTATCAATTCGCCAGCATCATCGGCGCCGCCGCAGGTCTCAAGAGAACGCTCGATATAGCGGCACGGGTCGCATTGGCCGATGTGACCGTTCTCCTGCACGGCGAGACGGGCACCGGAAAAGAACTGATTGCGAAGGCTATACACTTCCGAAGCTCTCGCAAGAACAAGCCGTTCGTGACCGTGAACTGCGGGGCGATACCGCGGGAGTTATTGGAATCGGAGCTGTTTGGACACACTCGCGGCTCCTTTACAGGTGCTATCTCTCACAAGAAAGGCAAAGCGGAAGCAGCTGACGGTGGCACGCTCCTTTTGGATGAGATTGGAGAGATGCCGGCGGAACTGCAGGTTCGGGTCCTCCGGCTGATTCAGGAACGTGAGATAGAAAAAATCGGCGCGACGATGCCGACGAAGTTGGACGTGCGAATTGTTGCCGCGACACATCGAGACCTTGCGGCCATGGTGAAAGCAGGCTCATTTCGCGAAGATCTCTACTACCGTTTGATGGTGGTTCCAATCGAGGTGCCTCCGCTTCGCCACCGGGCAGACGACATTCCTGTGCTTGTCCGGCACTTTCTCGCCCAATTCAAGGCTAAGCATAGCCGCGAAGAGCTGACACTCCCAGCAGGCGTTCTGGGTCATTTCACCAACTACTCGTGGCCTGGCAATGTGCGTCAGCTGGAGAACTGTGTGGAGCGGATCGTTCTTCTAGCGGAGGGCTCCGAGATAGGACTGCAGGATCTGCCTGATTTCCTGCAAGAGGCGCATGTGCCAACCGATGTTTTGCCACAGGTATTGCCTGATTCCGGGGTGAACCTTGAAGTGTTAGAGAAGGAACTCATTCTACGCACTCTGCGAAAGTTCAAGGGCAATCAATCACGTTCTGCAGCCTTTCTGAATATCAGCCGTCGAACGTTGGCTTATCGGATAGAAAAGTTTGGCATCTCACTGGAAAAGGCTTCGGGCTCCCATCAGCAGGCGGTCATCTAGACGGCGTCTGCGCCAGACACCGCAAAACTGCACGTAAGCGTACAGCCAGGTGCCCCACCGCTGGTCCCAAAACGTGCACTCCGGATTCGCGAGCGCGCGGCGTTGCGTCTAAACGCTTGATTTTGCAAACTCACACGATTTCCCTAGATAGTGGTAATACGAGTGCCCCAGAGTGGGCATGTCGGTTTGCTTCACAAACAGCCATCAATCCTTTTACCCTCAGCAGCCGCGCAACGAGACACACCTCGCCGCGCGACCGAACGAATCACGGGAATCAAAGCCTCGTGAAGCTGCCTCTTCGAAGCGGACGGATGAGGAACTCGTTCGGCTGGCGCAGGCCGGCGATACTGCTGCCTTCGGTGAATTGGTCGAGCGGCATCTCCCGCTTTGCCTCAGCCGCGCCTTTTTGCTGCTCCGCAATCGGACTGATGCGGAAGATGAAGTCCAAAATGCGTTTTCCAAGGCGTTCGAATGCCTGGAGCAATTTCGGTTTGAGGGTCCGTTCGCAGCCTGGCTTTGCAGAACGGTACAGAATCAGTGCCTGATGCTGATTCGCAGCCGCCGGCAGGTCGGGTTCCTCTCGGTCGACGGTACCAGTGTTTCGCACGCCCGGCTGGAGTTAGTCGACCGGTTTGCTGACCAGGAAGAGATGCTTGGTATTCAGCAAGTGGACCATTTGCTGCGCCGTGAGATATCTCGCATCCCTCCACTGATGAGAAACGTCATCGTGCTCCGTGATGTCGAGGGTTTGCCCATGGCGGAGGTCGCAGCGCGTTTGGGTGTCTCAGTACCAGCGGCGAAATCCCGCCTGATGCGAGCACGAACGGAGATGCGCTCGCGGCTCTCCAAACACTGCGGCGCGAGAGGACCTCGGACCCTGAGTGAAAAACCGGCTCGGCGCAGCGCAGAATACACGTATGTAAAAGCGAGTTACCTCAACTCTTAATGTCGCGGTTGTCCTGACGCGCAGGCCGAGAAAATTAATTTGTGGCGTTTCTCGACTTGTGCCACTATAGAGGAACCCAAAATTCCTAAGGTAAGTGATTTAGCACCGCATCAGTTACAAAACGGATAGAAGTCTCGTGATACGACTTGATCCAGGCAAGCGATGCGCGTGCTATGGCGGTCTAAGGACTGAAGGGAAGGAGTGTTTTTGTGACCTTCGATACTTACAGACCAGTGGACGATATCCGACAGAAGGTGACGATTTTCGGGGGCAACGCGCGAATGGAGGAGAATGGTTCCTCACCTGACACCAACGCGTCCTCATCGGGTCATAGCAAGCGCCAAGGTTCTGTAGAAAAAGAGCGGCAACACTCCCGTATCAACCACCGATCTAAGGAACTGGCGGAAACTGTACACCGACTTAGGAACCCGGCTACCGGGATTTTTTCCGCCGCCGAGTGTCTGATTGAGGGTGACTGCGGATGCCTGACGGAGAAACAAGCGTCCCTACTTCAAGGAATAATGAATTCAGCTTCAACGATTCTAAATTTGCTCGAAGAAATGACGGATAAAAAGCATACCTGCATCTGATTCTTGCTGCCGTTTTACCGGTTACCTTACTTCTCGAATAAGCAACCGTTCTTTTGCGCACCCAGGGGTAGCAAAGAATCATAAAAGAAGACCACCGGGAACAATCCGCATCATCGTGCTTAGAGCCGAGCTTGGTCACGAGGAATGCCTGCCAAAACCGCACTGCTGATCGCGGCCGACGATGACATTCGCAAGCAACTGAACGACATACTGCGGCCGCCGGAATAGTCGATTCGAGAGGCGGCCGATAATACGACGGCCCTTGATCTTGTTAATTTAAACCGATTCGAGGTGGTCCTTACTGGCCAGGAGACGTCAGCGAAAGAAGACCTCGAGTTTCTGCGAACCATAAGACGCATTCATCCGCATACGAGGGTGATCATTCTGGTTGGTGAAAGCACTCCCGAGGACGTGGTGCAAGCCATCCGCGAAGGGGCTTTCAGCTATTTCTGTCGTCCGTTCTCTGTAGCTGAACTGTCTCAGGCAGTGCACAGTGCGATAGAGGCGGCGGCTTGGGATGACGGGATCGAGATAGTCGCGGCAACACCTGACTGGGTGCGCTTGGTTGCCCGATGCGATCTTCAAGTCTCCGAGCGGCTGTTGCGATTCGTTTACTAAATACTCGATCTTCCGACTGAAGAGAAGGACTGCGTAGGATGGGCTTTGCGCGAATTGCTTCTCAATGCTATCGAACACGGAGGGAACTTCGATCCGCAGAAATATGTCGAATTGTCATACGTGCGCACAAAGCGAGCGGTTGCGTGCCGGGTCAAGGATCCGGGCGAAGGATTCTCGTTCGAGGAAATCTCGCACGCTGCTGTCTCGAATCCGATCGATGATCCCCTGCGCCACCTTCAGTACCGCGAAGCAGGAAATCTCAGACCTGGAGGTTTCGGGATTCTGGCGTCGCGCAATATGGTCGATGAACTCATGTACAACGAAAAAGGTAATGAGGTCATTCTGATCAAGTACTTAGACGAGGCCGGTAAGGAAGCGATCGAAACGGAAAGAGCTAGAGAGTAATCGGCGGCTAAGCGTCAATACCGTGCAGACGGACGGGCGTGATCTGCGGCGATTTCGTCTTGCATAAGTGCCTGCCTCAGCTTAAGAAGAAGCTGACTGATTCGGTAAGGCTTTCGGATGAAGTGCACCGAATCGTCATCTGGAAATCGAAAATCTTCGCTGACCCTGTTCCAGTCGTACGCGCTCGTGAGCACGACTTTCACCCCCGGTTTCATTCGGCGCATTTTCTGTAACGCCTCGGTACCAGAAAGCCCGGGTAAAGTGAGGTCCAGCAAGACGATTTGAATGTCAGCTACGCGAGCGCGAAATAAGTCGACCGCCGTATGACCATCGCCCGCACTGAGCACGGAGAATCCGTTCTTTTGTAGTGAGATCGACACAGCCGACCGAAGTGTCTGTTCATCTTCCACGACCAGCACGGTTTTGGCGTGGGATGCCGACTGGTCTTGGGAAGTCAGAGGCGGGTCTTCGGTTCCGTTGGTTCCTACCTGATCGTAGGGCAGATAGACTTTAAACGTCGAACCCTCGCCGGGGGCGCTGTCCACCTGAATTGCGCCGGCGTGCGAACGGATTATGCCCTGGACGGCCGAGAGCCCAAGGCCACGCCCCGCGGACTTCGTTGTATAGAAAGGGTCGAAAATCTTGGATGTTTCTTGCTCGGTCATACCGTGGCCCGTATCACTGACTTTCAACAGAGCATACACGCCTTCCGGCAGATCCAATTGGTGGCTTAGCCGGGAATCTAGCCGGCAACTAGAAGTGGCCACACTGACTGATCCTTCACGGTTTTCCAGCGCTTCCGAGGCGTTTGTCAACAGGTTCATCACTAGGCGACGGATCTGGGTCGAATTTGCTCTGATCAGGGGTAAGTCAGTGGCCAGCGCAGTTGTGAACGAGGCCTTCTTTGAAATGGAGACTTTGAGAAAGTCCATCATCTCCGTTATGAGAGAAGATAGGTCGACTGGCTCGCAATTGCCGTGTTCGTTCTTGTCCCCCGCATAATCCATGATTTGGTTGAGAACTTCCGAACCCCGCATAGCGACAGTGGCAATCATGTCAAAACTCTCGTGAAACGGGGAATCGGGCGAAGTCTGTGATAGGGCCAGTTCCGCCTCAGCGGAGATGCTGCTCAGCATGTTATTGAAATCGTGAGCTATCCCAGCAGCAAGTACCCCCAGGCTCTCCAGTTTCTGGGTGGCAAGCAGTTGTTCCTGATTCCTCTTGAGGTCGGTCACGTCAACACAAGAACCGATATACCCGGCAAAAACGTTACCAGGCATGAAACGCGCAGTGCCCCTGTCCAGCACCCATCTGTACTCGCCGTCCGCACGCTGTAAACGGTACTCCATCTGGAAGGCTCGGCGAGCATCGAAGGCCGACGAATAGGTGTCAAGGCAGCCTTTCACGTCGTCGGGATGGACACCTTCAACCCAACCGTCGCCGAGTTCCAGCTCCAAGCTCCGGCCCCGGAAACTGAGCCAGACCTTACTGAAAAAGGTGCAGCGTTTATCTATCCCCGAAACCCACAACATGACGGGCGCCGTATCGGCCATGTTCCTGAAACGCTGCTCACTTTCCCGCAGTGCCTCTTCGATTCTTACGCGCTCCGAGATGTCCCGTTGTAACTGGTCGTTCGCTGTCCGGAGTTCTGCTGTCCGCTCGGCCACGCGGGCTTCCAGGTCGGCACGCAGACGGCTAAGTTCCAGGTGCGTATGTACACGGGCCAACATTTCCTCGGGGCGATACGGTTTGCAAATGAAATCCACCGCACCGAGCTGCAGCCCTTCCACGGCTTTCTCCACCTCACGGGCAGCGCTAATGAAAATCACCGGGATGTCCCGAGTCTCTTCACTGCTTTTGAGGCGACTGCAAACCTCGAATCCGCTCATGCCTGGCATGCGGATATCCGATATGATCAGCTCCGGTGCTTTCGCGCGAACGGACTGAATGGCCAGTTCTCCGGAATCCGCCGACCGCACCTGGTATCCGTGCGCCTGCAGAAGGCTGGTAAGGAGATTCAAGGACTCCAAATCGTCATCGATGACCAGGATTGTCCCTGAGTACTTCACGTGCCCTCGGGTGCCGCGCTCCGATCCTTCGATAGGAGGATCCTCGCTAAATGGATGCAAAGGCAAATCTTACCACTTAAGAATCGACTCAAAAAGGCAAACCGCTAAGCCATGTAAGCCTAGGTACGCTGCAACAGTTTGGGACTCCAGGTCGCCCCTCATGAAGGACGAAGTAACTCTCGAAACCGGCAGAACCGCTTCGAAGGGGGTGATTTACTCCGGAATCGGACGATTCGAATACGAAAGAAGCTGCGGAACATTTTGTTCCCGCAG
>JAFAUR010000251.1 GCA_019243205.1 Acidobacteriaceae bacterium
ATAGGCCAACGATCGTCGTTCCCGCCAGTTCGGTCGTAGCTGGATTGCTTTAAAGATCGATAATCCTGGCCCAGAGCATACTCCGGCAGTTGGTATTCATTGGGTCGGCCAGCACTCGCCTGCGCGCCTTTCGCCCAACCTGATGCCGCCAAGCCGGCCAGACCGCCGAGAAGTTTACGTCTCACATGAGAAATTTGACTCATAACAATCTTTCATTCGTCTCCAGTCACTGTGTAGCTTCGGGCGTTTCACGTGGCATTGCGACAGAAATCCCCTGTTCCAACTGTTTACCAGACAAGCTTCGCGGCGGTTCTCCATTCACAGATACGTGGTAGGTCATATCAGTCCGCACATTATGGAAAACGAATTCGGGGTTCCGACTCCAGTGAAACGGGCTCTGAGCTTCCAGTTCGACTCGCCCGTCTTCCGAAATGGACGCTCGCGTGATATTCAATCCGTTCACGCCCACACAGGCGTTGGCCTGGACGTCACAAACGGCATCGCGGAGGAATTCTTCTTCGAGTTCTATCCCCGCCATTCCGCTTCCCGTGCCCCAATGAAAACTGCTTACACCTGCTTTGGGCCCGTATCCGGCGTGAGCCCAGTTCTCCGACGGGGATACCGGGAATTGGGCGCGAAGCGCTTCGACCCCCCGCTCCAGGTATTCCACATTGTGAGTGGCCCGGTAGTAATCGAGCAAGACTTCACCCGCTAAACTCTGTCGAGCGTCAGACCACTCGGCGTCCGAATTCTGGGTAGTGAATCCGCCGAGCAACATGGAAGGTCCTGTAAGGTGCTCGAGGACTGGATTCGTCCAGACTTGTTGATACAGCAGCAGGTAATCGAGGAGGCTCTGGCCGTTAGAAAGAAACGTGCGGTTGCCGGTTATCTCGTAAGCCTGTAAGTACGCAGCGACGCCGTGTATAAGAGCGAGGTTATTGGCAGGCCATTGTCGGGTACGCTCATCGAACGCCACCAGCCGTGGGCTGCAACTCCAGAAGGTTTCGAAGTCGTACCACTTTCGCTCAGGAACGATCTTGGCGTCGAGAAAGGCGAGTGCTTTCAAACCCGCTCGCGCATACTTCGGATTCGGGTCAACCTTGTAAAGTTCTAACAAGAAACGTGCCACGGGGGCTGTTTCCGCGGGAACCGTGGCTGCCAGACTCTCCTCGACGTCGCCGTCTTCGTCAAATCGCGTGGGTACGAATCCGTCGGATCGCTGTCGCGCGATTAGAAAGTCCGCCAGCCGAGTGCATCTGAGTAAGACAGATTCGCTTCCTGGTAACTTCGCTTCCATCCACTTCACGAGCCAGTAGCCCGTCCAGCTCATATCGAATCCGAGATATCCCGTGGCGACACTCACGCCCGCGCCATCGCCGGCACCCCAGAATACCTGTTCGGAGTCCGCTGGGCCTGAACTATTGTTCGCGACGGCGAAACACTTGAAAGCCCCATCGTGGCCGGGAGCCTTCATCGCCAGGTTCGAAGTTTGCTCTGCGAGTGACATGAGACTGGCGTTGCCGATTCGCCGCGCATAGAGCGCCATTCCGTAAGCCGTGCGAAGCGCGTTAAACCACGCGCCGAGATACACGGAGGGCTTTGGCGCTCGTGCGCGATGCATCATGACGGCGCCCCCGCTCGTTCCGTCGGGCATCGGGATAGTAAGCCATGATTCCGGCGACTCGTGCTCCCATACCACTTTGCGCCACTCATCCCACAAATGGCAGTCGCGATACTTCGGATCTGTCCCGGCCTGTTCACTCGCCGCATTGGCCTCGGCAGGTCGGCCAAACTGAGCCCAATCAAAACGAACAATCTCGCGGTACGCCGTGCGTAGCGGTGCGTTGCCGGAGAGATAGACGTAATAAGCATTCACGACCGGTTCGGTGGCAGTCCAGCTTCGATCTACATCCTCCTTGAAAACGACGTGGTACGCCTGTTTAGCCGGCACATATCCGACCGAAAGCAGCGACGTGTCGCCTGTCGCAATATCAAGGGAGTGGTTGCAGCGCTGAAGCGACGCCCGATTGAGCGTTACCAGATCGGGAACAATGCCGAAAGCTACTTGCCCTCGCTGAACCAGGATCACCGGGGCCTTGTACTTAGCGTCGGGGTTAAAACCGCCTACAGACGGCGAGAACGTCCAGTCAGGCTTCCACGACGCTTCGTAACGGTCGACCAGAGCATGCAAGGTCAGAGGGCGGGATGGAGATAACACGGTGACCACGCGATACCAGTCGCGCTCGCCAAATGCCTGAATGGTCCTCGTTGCAGTCCATCCTTCTCCGTGCAGGGTCTCCGTGATGCCGGTGTCCCCGTGAGAAGTCACCTCACCGTCGCCCGGCAGCACTGCATCGCCGGCCGCCCTGATCGAGAGGCTTCCCTGTGTCTTGCCCGCACTGACAGCGGCCGGCATCCATCCCGATTTAGCGTGAACCCAGAAAAATTCCCGTACCTTGCCCGCATCTATCGCGACTTCGAACCGGCTATCGCCATGGACAACTGAAACGCGACTCTCCGCGGCAAGCAGGGTTGTCCCTGCCAGTGCGACGGCGAACAGCAGTTCCATTCGCCGGAGTTCATTTACGCACACGAACAATAATGCGCCCACCTGCTGAATTGGACCGGCAATGTTCAGAAAAGCAACCGCAAGCCGAGCTGTATGTTCCTCGGTGTATTTTGTTGGCTACTGATGACCCCGAACGCAGTTGAGTTGATATTTGTGTTTGGTATTCCGAACTGCACACGATTGAATGCGTTGAATGACTCAGCTCGGAACTGGAGTTGGAACCTCTCTGTAACGTGAGTGTTCTTGAATATCGAAATATCGAAATTGTTTATACCTGGCCCTCTCAAGTCCGGCATCAATCGGGGTGCATTGCCGAATGTAAATGGCGCGTTGAAAGAGAAGTCAGATGTGTTGAAGTAGCGAAGCAAGCGGTCCGTCACTGACCCGCTGAGAGTCGGGTTTTGGCCGTTCCAGTTTGGACGCTGAGTACCGGCCAGTGTTCCGCTGGAATTGCCACCCGTGATCTGCAGCGGCGGGCCACTCTGGAAAGTGGTGTTGCCGTTGAGTTGCCAGCCGCCCACAAACTTGTCCAGCAATCCGCCGCCGTTCAGGAAAGGCTTGCCGACGCCGAATGGGAGTTCATATGCATAGCTGATAACAAGAGTTTGCGGCGTGTCCCAAGAGGAGAGCGCGCGCTCGTTGTGAAGATTGTAATAGTTTTGCAAGGCTCCGCCGGCGAACGACTCGCCAGGGAAACCATTCACGCTCGGAACCAGGTCGTCAATCTCTTTCGAAAGCGTGTAAGCCACGAGGATACTGAAGCCTTTTGACAATCGCCGCTCCGCTCTCACCAGCAAGGCATTGTAAGAGGACTCGCCATAATTAGCATTTCGGTCGGAGACACCTAGGAATTGGGGATAAGGCAGCAGTGACTGGCCGAGCGTGATTGTCGAGGCTGCTAAAGACCCTTGCGTTATGACTCCGTAGAACGGGTTCGGCACGGAGCTGTTGAGCTTGGAACCGAGCGGCAGGTATGCCGGATTCAGTTGATCCCACTCCAGAATGCCCATCAGGTGCACACCGCGCGAGCCGGAATACGCTGCTTCCACCACTGTGTCGCCGGGCAGGCTGCGCTGAACGTCGAAATTCCAGGTTTGCACATACGGCTGAGGCGCGTTTCTATCCAGGACGTAAAGAGTCTGTCCAAGGTTGGTCAATAAACCGGCGGAATTGCCTGTCGCGGTGCAGAAGCCGGACGGGTATGGGTTAGAGAGAGTCGCATAAGGGGTCAGCCCGTTATCGAGGGTCGCGGGAGATGGTGTGGAGCAGACGAATCCCAACTGCGGCATTGCGTTATTGTTGCGCCCATTACCCCAGCTATTGCTGTAGAAAATCCCGTAGCCGCCGCGCAGAATCGTGGCATTGTTCAGCTCATACGCGAAGCCGAACCGCGGTGCAAAGTTCTTCCAGTTTGGGTTCCAGTTGTCGCGTGATATCCCGCCTACGCCAGGGAAAAGCAAACCTCCTTTGACCGGAACGCCATTCGGTAAAGTAGCTGTGCCCGTGTAGTTGAAATTCGAGACTCTGTTCTGCGCCTCGATCCGCGGTGATTCAAACTCCCATCGAAGACCAAGATTCAGTGTGAGGCGGGACGTCACCTTGTAATCGTCCTGGATGTATGCGCCGTAGTACGGAGCATGATAATCGCCATTGATGTCCGTCACATTTTGCGTTCCTGTTGCCATGGCTCCAAGCAGGAAAGATGCGAAGCCGAAACCGGCGTTCGGGCTGCTTACAAACGGATTTGGTCCTTGCGTAAAAGCGGTGGTGAAGGTGTATGAACCGGTACTGTTATCGAATACTCGCGTGGTGTATTTACCCATGCCATACATTCCGCCGAATTTGAGGGTGTGCTTCCCTAGAATTTTCGAGATGTTTGCCTTGCCCTCGTAACGATCCGAGACATCATGCTCGTTGTAGTAACCACCCAAGCCGGACATCTCGCCAGGTGAGACAGAAGGGAAACCTAAGGCAAGGCTGTTCGCCGCCAGCGAACTGGGGAAGCCGAGCTTTGTCGGATCGAATCCGTTCGATAATCCAAAACTCTCGTAATACCAGCGGGCCCAGGAAAACACGAACTCTCCGAACAAGGTCGGAGAAAACGTTTTCGTTAATCGCCCTAACGCATAGGGGTGGTGCTGCGGTTTGGTCACGTATCCGGGACTCGCAATATTGCTCGAGCCGAAGGTCGCCGGATTCGTCCAATTGCTGAGATCGGCGCGGGAGAACCGCGCTGTAAGCATTGTGTTGTCGCTAATTTGATGATCAACTCGCCCGGAGAAATTGTCCGTATATCGGGTCGATGGTCCACTGAAGAAGTAATTGTTCAGCTGCGTGTAGGGATTGCCAGCTGAATTAGGGGCTGGGTAATAGGACGTCATTTTCTGCGCCACAGGATCGAGCCTCGAAGCAGGAATGACGTTTCCGGCGAACGGCGTCCGAATATATGCGCCTGCATGCAACGGGTCTGGTCGAGTGGTTGTCGGATCATAAATTTGCACCAGTTGCCCGTTGCTTGCAAGGGTCTGTGAGAAGTCGCCCGTCCGCTGAAGTGCAGTCGGAACGCTTGTGACCACAACGGTTGGAACTTCTTCCCGCAAACCCTCGTAGGCGAAGAAGAAGAACGTCCGGTTCTTGATGATCGGGCCGCCAATTGTTCCTCCGAACTGGTTATAGCGCAGCATCGGTCGAGGCTTGCCGGATTGGTTGGAGAAGAAATCGTTTGCGCTTAGAACGTCGTTCCGGAAGTACTCGAACAGGCTGCCGTGGAATTGATTGGTGCCACTCTTCGACGCCACGTTGATCACGCCACCTCCGGAATTCGCATACTCTGCGCTGAAATTGCTCGTCTGAATCCGGAACTCCTGAACTTCTTCCACTTGCGGGCTGTACTCGGGACCATTGAACGTCAAATTCGTGTTGTTCCCGCCGTCCAGCATGAACTGGCTCTGGTTCGGACGGGATCCATTGATCGAAAAAAACTGATAATGACTTTCTAGAACGGGGTTCACCGTTGTGGCTCGAGTGGCTCTGACACCGGGGACGAGTGTCATCAAAGCATTCGAGTTACGACCCAGCATGGGAAGGTCTTCGACTTTCTCTGGCGTGACGACCCCTCCGATAGCGCTACTGCTCGCATCCAGGAGAGGCGCGGTGTCGGTAACGGCGATCGATTGCGATGAGGTTCCGAGTTCGAGCTTAAAGTCGAGCAGAGCCGTCTGCGCAACGACCAGCGTAACCCCTGAACGCTGTATAGTCCTGAATCCTGGGGCTTGAATCTTGATCCGGTAGCTTCCCGGCTGCAGAAGCGGTACGGAATAAATCCCGCTCGCATTGCTCTTAGCCGTGGATTCGATGCCGGTACTTTCGTTTACGACGACGACGCTGGCCGAGCCGACGACGGCTCCGGACGGATCGGTGATCGTACCGGTGATTTGAGCGGTATTTTGCGCTCGTAGAAAAGGGGCAGTCAGAAAAATCGCGAACGCGAAACGAACAAAGAAACGCACGCTCATTGACCTCATAACCATTCCTCAAAGAACCTTTTCTGTGAATGCCCGCTCTGCGCTCTGTTCGCGGTGAAGTGCGAGATCACAAGGAGTTCGATACCTGGGACGGAATGACTCCATTCAGGGTAAAGTTCGCGCGTCATCCGCGATTGCGAACATGTACCGGGCGAACCGGAAGGGAGTCGATTGCAGGATGTCGACGTTCGTGGTCGCATCGAGCAAATTTAAACATAGAAGAAAGCATTTGTAAAACGTTTTTTTCACCGTTATGCTCACAGGCAGGGGGCTTTTCAGGCCGCAGGTGGGGGTCAGTGTAGAACGTTTTAGACGGTTAATCAAGCGAGGATTCGATTCCGACATGCCGAAAACACCGGCCCGCATCTGTTACGCTGACCCTGATGTCGAGGTAGGGAGAACCCTATTTGCACCGCTAACCTAAATACGTCGCGACCTGTTCGACTCTTACGCGAATGGCGGATATAAGGCATATAGCTGAACGCGCCGGAGTTTCGATCGCCACGGTTTCAAACGTTATCTCCGGGAAGCGTCCTGTCAGCGAGACACTCGCAAAGCGAGTTCGGGAGGCAATTCACGAACTCGGCTATCGGCCAAACTACGTAGCGCGCAGTCTCAAAGTCAAGCAGACGAACATGCTGGGGATGATCATCCCCGACATCACGAATCCCTTCTTCCCGGAATTGATGAGAGGAGCCGAGGAGGCATCGCGCGAGCGAAAGTATCTGTTGGTTACGGCCAACACAGATGAGCGGGCTGAGCTCGAATATCACATCATAGAAGCCCTTCGATCGCATCGGGTTGATGGACTGCTAATTGCAGTCGCGCCGCGTGGTGGCGCGATTGCGCACCTGCACAATGTCGCGGGTTCCGGCATGCCCGTTGTCTTCCTCGATCGGGCGCCGCGACACCGGAAGGTCGACTCAGTGACGGTCGACAATCTCAAGGGCGCCCAGGATTGCGTTCGGCATCTGACGCGATCAGGTCACCGGCAAATCGCGATAATTACTGGTTCTTTGGAACTCGAAATAGGACGGCAGCGTCTTGGCGGGTACCAGGCAGCTCTGAAAGAAGCTGGGATTCGAATCGAGCCGTCATTGATTCTCGAGGGCGATTTCCGCGAAGAATCCGGATACCGGCTCGGTAAAGAGATTTTTGTCCGGCAAAACCGCCCCACCGCTATCTTTGTTAGTAACGGAGTAATGACGCTTGGACTTCTGCGCGCGTTGGATGAGATTGGTGTGGAGTGTCCGCACGATGTTGCGATTGCGACTTTCGACGACCTTCCTTTCGCCCGTGCTTTCCACCCTCATCTCACATGCGTCGCGCAACCTGCATACGAACTAGGCTATAAGGGTGCGAATCTGCTGATTGACAGGATACAGGGGCAACTTCCGCCCAGGCCCATTCGGATTGAATTGCGTTCGGAATTGAGGATTCGCGAATCCACGATGAGCGGTCATGCCCAAGGGCCGTCAGGCCGCGACGGCGTCAGCTTGCGGTGACATCAACTTTCACGGGCGCCGACGTTCTGATTTCGCCATTGAGGCTTTGCCTGGCGGTAAGTATCGGCGAACGCGAGCGCCGTAAACCGTCAGATTACCTTCGGCAATATGTGACGAGAAAGGTAAATTGCGAGCAAGCACCGATGCCTACGGACCATTGACGATTCCAAAGATCGCACAAGCGCGTATGTTCCCGCGCGTCTGGCGGTTACGATTTCCGCGGCCAGTGAATTCCATGTTGGAAGACTCGAATCATCTCGAGGCCAGTCGAGCGCGTGTTGACGAGGCGAATTGGCGACGATCGCCGAAATTGCGCTCGAGAATGCGGCTGTCATTTCTACGATCGAACAAGCTCTCCACCCCTTCAATTCACGTAGCCACGCCTTTGCAAAGAGACCTGCCCGCATGCAAATGAAATGTCGGCGGTTCGGCATCCAGCCCAGTTGTAACTTCTTCGACGAATGCAACTTGACGCTGTGTTGCCGGATCAACTCAATTTCGAAGGCCTGCCCTCCCGGAGCCTGCCCCAACATTGGTGCCCGGGGCTCCACTTCCATTTACGCCTTCCGAAGGCGCACGCTGAAAGTCAAGGTCCGAACCTCCGTCGACAGCCGGATTGTAATAAAATTCCCAAAGAGAATATTCATTCTGTTTGTTTACCAACCTGATGCTACGGCCTCTCGCATTGCTGGCCACACCGAGGATCGCTCCTCCGAAGTGCAGGTCCTGACCCACGCCTGAGCCGTTTTCGAGATCATTCGGCGCAGAACGTTGTTCCTGAGAATCGACCGTTGCCGGAGAGTTGTCCGTAATCTGCGCGGCAACGCCAGGCATCAAAAGTGGAGTGAGCGCGGGCAGCTGGGCGCCGGATGGCGAATCTGGTTGATTCGGGTTACCGCTTGCCTCGAATGAGTCCGGCTTTATCTTCGAATCTAACGGGATACCTCCCGGCCCCGCGTGGATCAGTCGCCAATCCTGTTGCTTTGTGAAGGGATCGGCGTATCGATGGCGCAGGAATCTCATCATGTTTGAGTTCTCGAGAGCTTCAATGCTTGAGGGGTAAGTCCTCAATCTACGCACAAATAACTTGACGGCGTGCTTGTACTCATTTCCACGAGAGATTAGTAACTCTTCTTTCTGACGCTGAGCCTCGAAAGCTGCGATCGGCAATTCGGAATAGAGGCCAATCGCGATAATCGCCGCGAAAAGAAGAACGATCAATAACGCCGACCCTTGTTCGTGGCTGGGAACTGGCGTTTCCCGTTTAGTCATTGTTTGTTGTCCTGCGGGGCAGCCAGGGTCTGAGATTTGCTTGACTCGATGTCCTGCAATTCCGCCGACGCTGCGGTCAGGGTGATGAGCTTATAACGCTGCTCAAGAAGATCGCCCTGGACGCCGATGAGAACGACGTCGCCATCTAGGAAAAAACCTTTATCGGCTTTACCCAATCCCGCTGATTTGATGAACCCGTAATACTTCAGAGGAATTGTCGGCGGCGTGGGGTCCGCTATTGAGACGGGCAATTGCGGGAGCGGCGCGGGGGGCAAAGGCCGGGGTATGAGGATGGGTCCCTTGATCTCGGGCACGGGAGCCGACACTACTTCGAAAAGGCTGCGCGTTTTTGAAGGCTCCGGCAATCGGCGCAACCGAGCCAGCAGATCGAGCCGAAGACGGGGATCTATATCTCCCTGACTTCCATCAACCATCCGGTACTTCAAGGCAGGGCGGAAATCTGCATCGGATTTTCGGCGCGGGGAAGAGCCAGAACCCTTCGCAACTGCTCCCATCGCCAGCGGCTTTGCGCGATGGAATGTTGGCGTGTTACTCGTCGAAGGTTCCGAGGCAGAACGCGAGTTATACCAGAAAATAACTGCCGCAAGCAGCACCAACCCACCGAGTAGAAGCTTGGGGTCGACAGCAACGTGTACGCCAAATATCTTTGCGGGCGCAGCTGTTCTCATGGCCTGCCCTCTAGTGCATCACTGCTTTCATGTACGATTGCCTCGAACCTGATCGAGGTCTTAATCTGCCCCCCTTGTTCCTGTGGGGAAGCCTGCAGATTGTCGAGTATTAGAACCATAGGCGATCTGTCGACCTCATATAAAAATCGCGTGAAGCTCCCGTACTCGCCTTGATAATTTGCCGTCATTTGCACCATTGCCAACTCGGGAGCACCCTCGATGGGTTCTTCGGAGAACACAGCGTCTTCCTCCTGGAGGCCGGTGATCTTGCACATCCGGTCGATTTCTTCCAACACTTGGGAATAAGCCAAGCGTTTAGGGAGAATCGATGCCGCTGCGAATTCCGAGTCCTCGGCGCTCCCGACCTGGACGAAACCGGATATGGTCTGCAGTCGCAGCGCTTGGGCTCGAGTTGCAGCGATCCGGGCGCGCAGCGCCTCGTGGCGTTGCAGGAGGATCGGCTGACTACCACCCGGGGGATTCAGGCAGAGAACCAATGCAACTGCGTTTAGTATGGCAACTCCGCAGACTGCACATCTGAGATAAAGCTGCGCAGATGTGACGGCCCAGCCCCCAGACAAAGCGCGTCTAAAATCTTTGAGCATATGCCACCAATACGCGAAATTTGTATTCAGGGTCATTCTGGGCCGGCGGGATGCGTGACATTACCTTGGCCGAGCCGAATAGATCCGATTCCTGCAGATGCTTTAAAAAGATAATCAGTGCCTCGGGTTGATCGGATGCGACCACCAGATCGAGCTGTACATGGTTCGTTCCGGCACCTTCCGTGCTGACCTGAGGCGAGCGGATCCCCACAAGGCGCATGTGATCCGGCAAAACTGATGCGAGGTCGTCGAATACTCTGGACCAACTGATGCTGCGGCGGGCGATGATCTGGTTGTAAAAGACGCTCCAGGAGAAAACATCCGTGTTTTGCGATCGGGCGAGTAGCTCTGAGTAGCGGCGCTGGTCGAGTTGTAGAAGCCCCAGGCGCGCCGAATCAAGCGCCATCTGCCTGCGCACTTGCTGGGCATGGCTGAATCGAAACGCGGCGACCCCTGACAACGCTGCAAGTAAGATCACCGACATGGCCAGCACGAGAACTAACGCGGCATTTTGAGCGCGTTCCTGGCGGAAGGGCTTCGAGGCCAGATTGATGGAGGGACCTGGAAGTCCGGCGTAAAAGACTTTACTTTTCCCAGCAGCGAAGTGAAGGACAGATGTCATGGTTGAGTTCCTGCCGGTTTGCCCTGCTGTATCATCTGGACTCTCTGGGCGTACATTTGCTGTAACTGCTGGCTGATAGCGGATGGATTCAACACGGGAGGCGTCGCCAGCGCGCCTGGTCGAAGGGCGCCCGAACTCATTGGCTGCGCGATAGCCGACGCCGACTCCGGTGCGGCAGGGAGTGGCGCTGCATTGTTGGTCCCCGGGGAAGAAGTCACACTTTGGGGCGAAGATTCGTTTGGATTCTGGATGGCTCCGCTTGCAGCAGGTGAAGCGCTGTCCTGAGCGGCGGCGGCCTCGCCTTCAGTCCTGAATCGCCCCAAACGTGCCATACGCGCTGTATCTGTACTCAGTTCCGAATTCTCGCGAATGTCCGCCGGCACGATCAGAATGCTCTGAATCGTAAAGGGATCCGTTTCCGAAGCCTGGACAATGTAATTGAAATGCATCTCGCGCAGCAGGGACGCGATCACATCCCGCGCCGGTCCAGGTCCGCGTTTAACGACAGGCAAGCGGACGCTGTTCGCTTCGACAGGAGTATCGATTTTGACGCTAGTCACGGCACTGATTCGCAATAGCAGCTCTGCAAGAGTCAGGTTGGCCACGTCGATCGTAAGTTGCGAGTGCGAGTATGAGATTCCGTGCGGCTGATCGGACTTTGCAGCCGAGGCGGGAAGCTGCGCCACCGCCATGGAAGCCCAGCAGCAGGAAAAGAATAACAATGCCGGGGAGTGCACGCCGCGAATCATGTCAGTCACCTCCCGCGAGAGCATGCTCCGGACGAATCAGGTCGAATGAGCTAGATCGGTTCTGAAGGAATGGGCGCTCGCGCCAGAGTTGATAAATGGCTGGGTAGACGAGCAGTTCGAGAATGAAAGACGTGAAGATGCCGCCGACCATGGGAGCCGCTATGCGCTTCATTACATCCGCTCCGGCTCCCGTCGCCCAAAGGACGGGAAGCAGGCCGGCACAGGTGCAAGCAAAGGTCATGAATTTGGGGCGGACCCGTTTCGCGGCTCCTTGTATCACGGCTTCTTGGAGTTCGGAAGTACTCCGCATGCGTCCCCGACTGACCGCATCTTTGTACGCCAGGTCCAAGTAGAGCAGCATGAACACGCCCGTTTCTGCGTCGATACCAAGCAGCGCTATCAAGCCCACCCATACGGCGGCGCTGATGTTGTAACCAGCCAAGTAAAGAAACCACACGGCGCCGACGGCGGAGAACGGCAATGCAAGCAGAATGATGCTTGTTTTTGCGATGGATCGGGTGTTGATGTAGAGAAGCAGGCACACCAAACAGACGGTTATTGGGACGACAAGTCTGAGCCGGTCCCTGACCTGCTGCATGGCTTCGTACTGGCCACTCCAGGCCAATGTGTAGTTGCGCGGCAGATTGAGCCGATTCCGAAATACGCTATTTGCATCACGGATATAGGTTTCAAGATCACGGCCTGCGATATCGAGATAAATGTATCCCGTAAGAAGGCCTTCCTCATCGCGAATCATGGCGGGGCCGCTTCGTACGTGGATATCAGCCAGATCCCCCATCGGAATTTGATGTCCTGAGGTGGTTACCGGCAAGTGTCGGAGGGCATCGAGATCGCTTCGGAAATCCCGCTGATAGCGGACATTGACGGGGTACCGCTCACGACCGAGAAGAACGGTTGTGACGTTCTCTCCGCCAATGGCGTTCTCTACGGCACTCTGCGCGTCGGCAATGTCGATTCCATATCGTGCCAATTGTTCGCGGTCCCAGTCAACATCGATGAAATGCCCTTCGGCGAGGCGCTCCGCGAGAACCGTTCTGGTGCCGGGTACGGAACGAAGGAGCGACTCAACTTGAACACCGATCTGCTGCACCTTTTCGATATCAGCGCCGGTGATTTTGAGTCCGAGCGGCGTTCGTAATCCGCTGTTCAGCATGTCGATGCGGCCACGGATCGGCATCGTCCAGGCATTATTGATGCCGGGTATCCGCAGAGCAGCGTTCATTTGGGCGATCAGTTCTTCGGTCGAGATCGTGTCGCTTGTTACGCGCCGCAACAATGGTTTCAGCCAATCCGGCGCCCAGGACGAGTACCAGGTTCCGATGCGCGGCCAAGTCTCGCGTGGCTTCAGCACTATAACGGTTTCGAGCATCGAAAGCGGCGCTGGATCCGTAGCGGTCTCAGCCCGGCCCGCTTTTCCGAGCACATGATCCACTTGGGGGAAACTGCGAATGATACGATCGGTGATCCGCAGCAGATGTTCCGCCTCGGTTACAGAAACACCCGGAAGGGTAGACGGCATGTATAAGAGAGATCCTTCATCGAGAGGCGGGATCGACTCCGTGCCCAACCGGAGAAACACCGGAACACTCACGAGTACCAGTGTCATTGCGATCGCGACGACTTCCCA
>JAFAUR010000290.1 GCA_019243205.1 Acidobacteriaceae bacterium
AAGGGTAATCCGAATTTCGCAAAGATTGGTGTGGAGACGGCCAATATGGAGGGCAAGGAGGCGCGGTTTGGGATCGCGGCTACAGCCCTTTTTGCCACGGTCACAACTGATGCAAGCTGTGGCGCTGTCAATGGCATGCATGACAGCTTCACGCCGCTAGGTGGCCTGATTCCACTTTTCAATATCGAAACCGGCGAAGTGATTTTCGGCGGCGTCGGCGCTGGGCTTTACGGGATTCTTCTTTATGCAATCCTCGCAGTCTTTATTGCGGGCCTGATGGTTGGCCGTACGCCTGAGTATCTAGGCAAGAAAATCGAGGGCAAGGAGGTGAAAATGGCGATGATTGCGCTCATCGCGACCGCTTTCAGCGTTCTCGTCTTCTCGGCCATCTCTTCTGTCATCCAGTTTCCGAATCCGACCAAGGACGCGAAAGGGCAACCCATAGCCCAAAGCTATTGGAACCCACCCGGTCCAGCCACAGCGAATTTGAACAACGGCGGTCCTCATGGGTTCAGCGAAAACTTGTATGCTTACTCAAGCGCGGCCGGGAACAACGGGAGTGCATTCGCCGGGATCAGCGCCAACACGCCCTGGTACAACCTGACTCTCGGTCTCGCCATGCTGATCGGGCGATTTCTGTTTCTCATTCCGCTGCTTGCGGCAGCAGGAAGCCTGGCGACAAAGAAAAGAGTGCCCGCAACGAGCGGGACATTCCCGACTCACACACCGCTGTTTGTCGGATTGCTGGTGGGAACGGTGATTCTGGTTGGAGCTCTAACTTTCTTCCCCGCCCTTTCTCTCGGCCCGATCGTCGAGCACTACATCATGCAGGATGGAAAGCTGTTTTCATTCCTGGTGTTTCCGTTCTGGAGTTAGCGCCATGGCCACAATCACTCCCGTTTCGCCTTCACCATCAACCGGCCATGACGAGCATGCCTCGTTACTGCCAACGAAGCTGCCGCGCGCCCGCCCGCTACTCGATCCCGAGATTCTGCGCCGTGCTGTTAAGGATTCGTTTGTAAAACTCAATCCGCTGACGCTGCTCAAAAATCCTGTCATCTTTGTCGTCGAAATCGGGGCAGCGCTGGTTACGGTATTCCTCGCCCGCGATCTCTTCCGTGGTGGACGTGGTCATGGCTTCGAGATCCAGATTTCGCTCTGGCTTTGGTTTACGGTTCTGTTCGCAAATTTTGCGGAGGCGATGGCCGAGGCTCGCGGTAAGGCGCAAGCCGATACACTCCGCAAGACCAAAGGTGATTCGATCGCGAAGCGCGTGCTGTCGAACGGGAAAATGGAAACCGTTCCGGCAACGAAGCTTCGTTCCGGCGATGTTGTGGTTGCGGAGGCGGGTGACCTGATTCCAGGGGATGGCGATGTGATTGATGGCATCGCTACTGTCGATGAATCAGTGATCACGGGCGAGAGTGCGCCTGTGATTCGTGAGTCCGGTGGTGACCGAAGCGCTGTTACGGGCGGCACCCGCATCTTGTCCGATCGCGTGACCATCCGGATCACTTCTAATCCCGGTGAGACCTTCCTCGACAAGATGATCGCGCTTGTGGAAGGAGCCGAACGTCAGAAGACGCCGAACGAAATCGCGCTGAATATTCTGATCGCTGGTCTCACCTTGATCTTCCTTCTTGCCGTGGCAACGCTCGATCCATTTGCTGCCTATGCGGTCGCATCCACCGGGTCCGGCGCTGTCCCCTCAGTCGCGGTACTGGTATCACTGCTCGTTTGTCTTATCCCGACGACAATCGGCGGCTTGCTTTCGGCGATCGGAATCGCTGGTATGGACCGCGTAATGCAGCACAACGTGCTTGCGATGAGCGGAAAGGCTGTGGAGGCATCCGGTGATGTAAATACTCTGCTACTCGACAAGACCGGCACTATCACGCTCGGCAATCGCGAAGCGGTTGAGTTCATCGCTTTTGACGGGGTTTCAGAAGCGGAGCTGGCGGATGCGGCTCAGCTGTCCAGCCTGGCGGACGAGACTCCCGAGGGCCGCTCCATTGTCGTGCTCGCGAAAGAAAGGTATGGTCTGCGGGGGCGCGAAGTCTCAGAGCACGAAGCGAATTTCATTCCGTTCTCGGCCTACACGAGGATGAGCGGCGTCGATATCGACGGACGTATGTTGCGTAAAGGGGCGAGTGCCGCGATTGCAAATTTTGTCAGGGACCTGGGAGGGACGATCCCTCCTTCCTACGAAGAGACCTCCGACCGCATCTCGCGACTTGGCGGCACCCCTCTCGCGGTAGCTGACGGACGCCGCGTGCTCGGGATCATTCACCTGAAGGACATTGTCAAAGGCGGCATGAAGGAGCGCATCGGGCAGCTTCGAGCGATGGGAATTCGCTCCGTCATGATTACCGGAGATAATCCTCTGACCGCCGCTGCGATTGCTGCCGAGGCGGGAGTAGACGATTTTCTCGCTCAGGCAACACCCGCCGATAAGCTCGCATACATCAGACGCGAACAAAGCGAAGGCCGTCTGGTGGCGATGACCGGCGACGGGACGAACGATGCACCCGCATTAGCCCAGGCTGACGTCGGACTCGCGATGAACACAGGAACGATGGCGGCAAAAGAAGCCGGCAACATGGTCGACCTGGATAGTAACCCGACCAAGCTGATCGAAGTCGTTGCCATCGGTAAACAGTTACTCATCACCCGAGGCGCCCTGACTACCTTCTCGATCGCCAACGATGTCGCCAAGTACTTTGCGATCATTCCCGCCATGTTCATGGCGACTTACCCTGCACTGCAGCGTTTCAACATCATGCAGCTTCACACTCCTCAAAGCGCGGTGCTGGCGGCCGTCATCTTCAACGCGCTGATCATCATCGCTCTCGTTCCGCTCGCGCTGCGAGGCGTGACATATCGCCCGGTGGGTGCGGCCGCGTTGCTGCGTCGCAACATCCTGATCTACGGCGTGGGTGGAATTCTCGTGCCATTCCCCGGTATCTGGATCCTCGATCAGCTGCTGGTGTGGATGCATCTCGCGTAATCGCAATCGATTGAAGGGAAGTAATGTTACAACAACTTGCGCCGGCGCTTCGAATGGTTGTCCTGCTGACAGTCCTTACCGGTCTCGTTTATCCGGGTATAGTCACCGCGCTTTGTCAGGTGTTTTTCAAGAAACAGGCCGATGGAATGCTCGTCACCAGAAATGGCCGTGTGATCGGGTCTGAGCTACTAGGGCAGAATTTCAGCCGGCCGGACTATTTCCATCCGCGGACTTCGGCAGCAGGGAACGACGGGTACGATCCTACGGCGTCGAGCGGCTCTAATCTCGGCCCTACCAGCCAGAAACTTATCGACCGGATGAAAAAATCCGCTGACCAGTTTCGAACGGAAAATCCTGGATTCAAGGGAACGATCCCGGTCGATGCGGTAACCGCCTCCGGCAGTGGTCTGGATCCTGATATCAGTCTGGCGAATGCGGAAGCGCAATCGGCGCGCGTGGCGAAGGCCCGCGGGCTCGATCCGGCTCAGGTGAATGAATTGATTGCGAAAGTAGCCGAAAAGCGCGATGCAGGATTTCTCGGCGAGACACGGGTCAACGTTCTAAAGTTGAACTTGGCGCTAGATAGTCAGCGAAAGTGACGGACTACTGGGCGTTTCTACGGTCATCGAATCCAATTAACTCTCCGTGTAAGGTGTCCGATAATAGAACTGTGGCTGCAGTCACTGAGAGGAAGCCGACTCCGGAGCAGCTCCTCCAGCAATTAGAGTCCGACGAAGAACACCAGGCGAGAGGCCGGCTCAAGGTATTTCTCGGTTATGCTTCCGGTGTCGGTAAGAGCTTCCGGATGCTCGACGAAGGGCGGCGGCGATATGAGCGGGGCCAGGACGTCGTCATTGGCGCGCTGCAGTCCAAACTGTCAGCCGACGCGCAACAGACCGTTGCCACGCTCGAAGTAATCCCTCTGAAAAACATCGACGGCGTTGCTGTCATGGACGTCGAGAAGATACTTGCCAGAAACCCGAAAGTATGTCTCGTCGACGGGCTGGCGTACGACAATCCTCCCGGCTCGCTGCATGAGAGACGTTGGCAGGATGTAGAGGAGCTTCTCGAGAGAGGCATCTCGGTTATCACCTCAGTGAATCTCCAGCACATTGAGGAAAAAGCGCCCGAAGTGGAAGCGATCACCGGTAAACACGTCACGCAAACGGTCCCCCTGGGCTTCCTGCAAACGGCGGACGAGATCGTGGTGGTGGATGCTTCGCCCGAAGCCTGCATGTCTGTAGCGTCAGATGGCAAGGGTGCTCATTCGCAACTCACGCAGCATAAGCTATCAGAGTTGCGCGAGGTGGCACTCCTGCTTGCGGCTGATGTCGTGGACAAGCAGCTTGAGCGCTACCTTGCCCGCAACGGCATTGCGCAAAGTTGGGGAACCCAGGAGCGAATTTTAGTCTGTCTTTCGCCACGGGCGGACAGCAAACGCATGATCGAAAGCGCAGTCCGCAATCGCGACCGGTTTCACGGCGAATTGATCATCGCGCACCTGAATCGGCCCGACTGGCCGGCGGAGGAGAGAGCGCGCGTCGAGGCGGGTGTCACCCTTGGAAAAGAGCACGGCGCCGAGATCGTTGTCCTCGACGGAGAAGATCCGGTCGACACCATCCTCCGCTTCGCGCGCCAGCGCGGGATTACCCAGATTTATGTCGGACACAAAGGTCGTGAAAGCCTATGGGAACGCGCCTTCGGGAGTGATCTCGACCGCCTGATCAGCGCCGCAGAAGGATTTGACGTCCGCGTTTTTCCGCACTGCTAAGCAACCGCCGACACGAATATTCGCCCGTACGCGAGTCCCGGTTCAACGCCCGCCTCAGGGGCAGGTGTGACCTGAATATCTCGAAACCCCGCTGAAGCCACGCCGTCGAGAATGTCTGCTTCGGCATAGCAGCGCTGATGAACGACGCTCGCGCGACGACGCCAGCAATCCGCTTCTCCATCCCGTCGAAACCATATCAATTCTGTGGAGGCCAGTTGCTGATCAGGGTTGAATGTGCCGCGGACGAGGCTGACGTTCCAATCATCGCGTTCGACCACCCACTGCTGTTCATCTGCCGTGTACGCCTCCTCCAGGTTCATGTCGAAGACAAACAGTCCACCGGGATTCAACGCGTCGTGCGCACAACCAAAAGCGCGCGTGAGTCGGGGAAGGTCGAGGATATGGTTCAGAGAGTCGAAGGTCGACAGCGCTGCATCCACGCGGTTCTCAAGTCCAAAGTCCGATGCGTCCGCAACTCTGAAATCGACTTCCGGCAGCAAGCTACGCGCGATCTCGATCAGCTCGGTGGAATTGTCGATACCGGTCACCTGATAGCCCCGCCGGACGAGTTCCTTGGTGACGTGCCCCGATCCGCAGCAAAGATCAAGCACTCGCGATGAGGTAGAAACACGCCGAAAAAAGAGCCGATCGAGTGCGGGTAAGGCAGCGGGCAGATACCAATCGCCCCAGAGTCTGTCGTACAACTGGGCGATCGAGTCGTAGGAGGAGCGATGGGCACTGGTCATTCAACTACGATTTGAACAGAGGCCTTGCTAGTCTGATTAATCGAACGATGGAAGTGGTTAGTTCCTATCCCGTGCAGGCTGCATCTTTTCCCCGCCGCACGACAGCGATGATCGGGCCCTTTATGGCATACCTGCTGATTGTTCTGATCTTCTATCCTTTCTATCGATTCTTGAACGGCCCGGATGCCATTTCTTACATCTCAATAGCGCGCCACTATGTGCGGGGCGAGTGGCCCGAGGCGTTCAATCCGTATTGGAGCCCGCTCTTTAGCTGGTTGATGGTTCCGCTCATCGGCTCCGGTATGCCCGGCCTGGCGGCCGCGAAGATCGTCTCTATATTTTCCGGATTCATCGTCCTCTGGTCACTGGGACGTCTGCTCCGCGTTGCCGGACTCTCGGGCATTTACTTCTCAGCTGCACTTTACACGGCGGCGATCATGGCGGCGAGTTTCAGCCTGAGCTGGATTACGCCGGATCTTATTAGCGCTGCAGTTGTTCTCTGGTACCTCAGCGTGGTTCTGTCGACTTCTTACGTGAAAGAGCGGCATGCGGGGCTCCTCTGCGGATTGATTGGCGCCCTTGGTTACTTTGCGAAGGCATATAACTTCTATTTCTTCCTGGCCCACTTCACGTTTCTTTCCATTCTCTTCTGGGCACGCTCTGAGGGGGAAGAGCGTCGCCGCGCTCTACGGCATTTCGGTTTCGGTCTGGCTCTATTTGCAGTGATTTGTGCGCCATGGATCGCACTTGTCAGCGCACAGGTACACCGGCCTGCGATCAGTAGCGCCAGTGAATGGAATCGGCGGCTGGTAGGGCCCGATTCACCCGGATTTCCACAGTTCTATCGGCTGTTTCCGCCTGCCGGCCCTGACGCCTTCAGCATGTGGGAAAATCCTTCACCCTCGCTGCTCCCCGAATGGAGTGTTCTTGGTTCGGCTCGCAACCTCAGGCATGAGCGAGCCTTGCTTACGACGAACCTTCGTGGCCTCTTTGCCATCCTGAATCACTCTTCTGTATTTGGCCTCGCAGCTCTCTTCGGTCTTTTACTGTGGGGGCTGAGCCGGACTCCCGACGGGCATTTCTTGTGGCTGCAGATTCTTCTCACGGTAACTCTCGTGCCTGTCGGTTACGTTTTTCTTACTCTTCGCGACCGCTACGGCTGGAACAATCGGTATCTTTGGGTCGCTATCTTCCTCGTATTGCTCACCGCTTTTCTGGATGTGCATGTAATCAGCCGTGGCTTATCGACAATCGGCGTCTACCTTGCCATCGCCGGTGTCGCGCTCTCGTTTGCCATCTCGCCGATGCTCGACCTGGTTCGCGGGCGCAACGGCGGACGCGCGCTATACGAGGCCAGTGTTGTTTTTAACAGGCAAATCCCGGCTGGAAGTCGCCTGGCATCCTGCGGTCAATGGAATGATGGCCTCGGGCTGGCTTACTTCTTGAACACGCCTTATTACGGAGTCACTGGGATTACGCCGGATGAAGCCGAATTCCGCTCCATTTTGAATCCAAATCCATACCCGAAGGGGCTTCCGCAGGCGCTCACGCCTGATGAGATGAAAGAATCTTTACGCGCCAATTTGATCGACTACCTGGTCATCTTCCCGGATTGTCCTCTTGAACCGTCGAGCGATCTTTTGGCAAACCCGATCCAGACGGGTAGTTCGACAAATCTGAAAGCGTACAAACTGGATCATTGAGAATGTGCACGCCGGAAAATGATCACGTAATACACGTTCGGATGCTCAATGGTCGCCGTGAACCCGGCGGTTGTCATCGTTTGCAAGATCCACGCTTTCCACGAATCAGCGAGCACCTGGTGAGCCACGAAGAGTATTTCCGGCCTGTCCCGCAGCTCCGTCCTCAGTAGTTCAGCGATGTGTTGTTTGACTTCGTCTGTAAAGCGATACGGAAGAAGCAGGATCTGGTTTGGAACGGGATAGGCGACAAACGGAGCGTAGAAATGACTGCCGGGGGCGCCCGTGCGCCAGTTCTCGAAGTTCGATTCTGGTAGAGGACTCGAAAACAGAACCGGAGGAGGAGTACCCTTCGCAGATTCCGAGCGAATGGTGTTTATGAACGGCATCAGCTCTTCGGCACCGCGAGTTCTGCCGGCCGCAACGCTTAACGGGCTCGCTGTCGAAAGCAGAACGCCAAGCATCGCCCAGGTTTGTGCCACACGGGATTGAAGCACGCTGTAGGCCAGAGAGACAAATAGAAGGACTTGCGCGAGTATCGAGAAGCTGAAGTACCTCGGCACAAACAAGCGCATCGGCGTTTTGATACTTAGGACGAAGAAAAGTACTGGTGCGATCAACCACCATCCCAACGCCAGAATCAACATCGACCTTTTAACCGGTCTCGGGGAGCGCAGCCCCTCAGGCAAGAAAAGCTGAACAGCTATCGCTGAGAGGAATAGCCCGAAAACAAGGAACGGCGACAATAACTCTCCCACGAGCTCCTGTACGGTGGGAAAGAACGCTAGAGGGAGTGTGTGCGCCTCTTTCATCAAGAGCCGCATATGCTGCAGGAGCGGCAGAGAAAGCAGCACGATGGCGAAATATGCACCTAACATTTCACCCCAGCGCGGAGCCTGCCTAACCGTAATGGAGATATACAGCAAGAATCCAGCCTGAGCGAGGAAAACTGTCCCGAACAGGTAGTGTGTGTAAATGATCGCGACAGATGCGACTACGTAAGGAACCAGATGTTTGCGATCCGCCGTCTCGGTATATCGATACAGGTACCAGCACGACGCCGCTACCGCAGCAATTGCCAACCCGTAAGGGCGAGCCTCCGTGCCTAACGACACGATTCCAGGATGAAATGCCATCAATATAAGCGCGACCAGGCCCGCACCGGATCCAATGGCGGATTCGGCGAGCTTGTATAAGTAATATCCGGCGATCGCCATGCCGAGAAGGCTCGGGATTCTCAGGACGAACTCTCGAAGAGGTCCGCTATTCAGGCAAAACAAGGAGGCGATTGCTGAGTACAGAACAGATTGGCCGGGCCAATTCCAGGTTTTCTGAATCGCCGGGATCAATCCGTCGTGAGCCATCCAGAATGTGCCTGCTTCATCGACCCAGAAACTCCGGAACATTCTCGGCCCCCACACGAGGACAACCAGCACTGAGAAGAGAACCCAAAGGACTCGAGCGCTCGTCAGTGCGCTCACGACGCGTCCAAATGAAGTACTATCGACCCGCGGCAGTGGTTGTGAAGCTTGGAGAATTTGCATTCTGATCCTCCTCTGAGTTGTGTCGCATCGCGGCGCCCGTATCGAGACGAAGCGCGTCCCGGATAGCAATGGCCCGGAGCTGTTCCGCCATGCGATGGTCCAGCCGCCGCGTCCGTGAATACAGAAGCAAGAAAGAATAAACACTGGCAAGCAGACCGACGTAGAGCAGAAGGTCTGTTCCTCGGCCGACCCCGAGCAGATGTGCAATGTTCGACGTTGCGTCGGGAAACAAAACAAACGTGACCGCCGCAACGAAAAGGAGGAGTCCAAGCAAGCGGTAGCCAAGCTTAAAACGAAATACCAAGCCGCCTGCAATGGCTGCCAGCAAGCACAAAACAATCAAAATGAGCTGAATCGATTTCATCGCATGACCTTTCGCAATACGAGATCGAAAACGATGTTGATGCTGTTAAGGATGCTCTGGCCCTTAGCGCGCGAATACTCTGTGTACCGGATGGTAGCGGGGATCTCTTTATAGCGCAGACCGGCGCGCTTGATCAGTTCGAGGATTTCAGTCGCGTGTGCAAAACCGTTCTCGGTCATGCGGATCTGCTTGGCAGCGTCGGCTGAAAGAGCGCGAAATCCGTTGTGAGTATCGGAAAGCCAGACGCCTGAAAACAGCCACGTCACAAACACGCCCGCTTTCAGCAGAATCCTCTTCTCAAGCGGTACCTGCTTCCGGTCACTCGCCTTGAGAAAACGCGATCCCATCACGATATCGCATTCTCCCTGGTGGATCGGCTCGATCAGAGAGGGGATCAATTCAGGGCTGTGCTGACCGTCAGCATCGAAGTGAACGATAACGTCTGCGTTCTGTTGCAAAGCAAAGTCTGTCCCGGTTTGTAGTGCGGCGCCTTGTCCCAGGTTGGTCAGGTGCCGCAGATAATATGCTCGAAAACCTTTGAGGTACTGAGTGGCAGGCACTCGGGAACCGTCGTCTACAACGACGACCGAGTAACCGTACTTCAGCAGATCGGTAACGGTCGCGGCCAGAACCGGCCCCTCGTTATAGGTGGGAATGATGACGTAGATCGAAACCGGTCGGGGGATCCCGGTAGGCGGCATGGCGTACAGGCGAGCGTCGAGGTCGCCAGCCCATAGGATACCAGGCGCTCTCCTACCGGGAAAAAACTAGACGCTGTATTTTCCCATTACTACAATTCGGAACGTGACTGCATGGGCATTACCTGCCCGGCAGCCAATCTCCAGGTACTGAGCTTCCAAACGCGGGATGCTGGAGCCATTGCTGTACGTGAGGCGTTCCGGCGAACGCCGCCCACTCTGTGCTCATAGATGATGCGCTGCTGGAGAAGATTCCGCCACCGAAGCAGGGGAGAGCAAACACGGAATTTGCGGGCGGAAGATTGGGCACGATGGACGACGGCGTGAAATTCAAGCTCGTGGCCAGGTTTCCAATTTGCGATGAGCCGTCACGTTGCGTTAAAGGCTGCAGACTCCAGCGCCATTCAATGAGTTTGAGAATCGATGTGTGATCGAAGACCGTATCTGTCACGGCCGGCGTGTTCTGAGTATTGACCGTAAACGGCGAAACAATCACGGTTGGTACTCGGAAGCCCAGCAGAACTTGGCCGTTCACCTGATCCGTATCCAGATCGTGTGCAGTGGCCGGAGTTAGGCGCGGAGGAGCGACATGCTCGAAAAAGCCGCCCCACTCGTCGAAAGTGATGATCAGAACCGTCTTCGACCAAGCCGGTCCCGTCGCCACCGCTCGATAGATTTCCGAAAGAAATGCTTCTCCATTGCGGATATCGGCATGCGGATGATCGTCGTTACCGGTCCCGTCATCAAGGATCGTATAGCGAGGATCGATAAAAGAAACGGAGGGTAGGGTGCCGGCGGCCGCGGAGGTTAAGAATTCTGAAAACAAAGCCGTCGATGAAATGTACTTCAGACCCCAGAACGCAAGGTACGGAAGATTGTTGAAGTAATATTTGTGGGTTACTCCGGCAGTCTGCAGGCGATCGAAAATCGTAGGCAGCGTGGACAATTCTGTCGTGTCTCCCAAACGATCCGTCTGGGCGGTTGTGTTGCAAGTTTCAAGACAAGAGCAGGAGTCGCGTTGGCACCGGCCGTTTCTGATCTTTACAGGGCCAGCCCGAACAATTTACTGATGAACCGAATCTGACCTCGAACATCCTCGCCGCTAACCCGCCGAACCTGCGCCTTCCGCATCATGTGCATCGCTTGATAGCCCTGAATGGTTCGCCGGGCGGCGTGAAATTCTCGGAAACCTTGCTTGGCGTGGATTCGACGTTTGATCGCCCGATGGTCTTCGCTCGAGAATGTTATTCAAGTATTGGACAGGTCGATGACGACAGCGGCGTGGTAGGATCCCTTCCTTCTTAATAGCGGGGATGGCCGAGTTGTAGATTGGCGCCAGATCGGTGTTGATGACACGCGGCTTCGGATGCGAGGCGGCGCTCAGAGCCTTGCGAAACAGCCGTTTGGCGGCGTCGGCATCCTGCTTGGCTGACAGCAGAAAGTCGATCATGGCACCTACCGAATCGATAGCCCGATATAAGTAACACCAGCGGCCTTTCACCTTGACATAAGTCTCGTCACAGCGCCATGATTTGTTCGTTGGCTTCAGATGGCATCGCATCCGCTGCTCCAATTCCGGACCGTAGCGCTGTACCCACCGCCACACCGTTGTATGGTCAGCCTTCAAACAACGTTCCTCAAGCAGCTCTTCTACATCCCGCAAGGAAAGCGAGTATCGAAGATACTAGCGAACCGCACAGAGAATCAGTTGCGGTTCGGTCTGCCGCCACTTGAAGATCGCCGGCCGGGTTGCCATTGGTTCTCTTCAACCTACCAGCGCGGCTGCCTACGAAGTTGCAACACATCCAGAGGAAAGCTCGCCGATGACAACTACTTATAAACTGAACTGGGCCAACGACCTATATGGTGGGCGGTCACAGGATCGAACTGTGGACCTCCTGCTTGTAAGGCAGGCGCTCTAACCGGCTGAGCTAACCGCCCACTCATGGAACCCCTTGATTTTACTACGTCAAGGTCTGTCGCCGTTACGTTTCGGGAGAGGAAGAGAGTGGCGATACGGAGTCAGTCTTTTGGATCCTCGGCTCCAGGGATCCTCAATGTGCGCACCAGGTCGCCGACTCGCCGCGCGCCTGATCTGATAACAATTTGTCGGAGCTGACCGGCGATTTTAATGGGGGCGCACGGATCAACGAAGCTGGCCGTTCCTACCTGAATCGCAGAGGCGCCGGCCATCAGGAACTCGGCTGCATGCTCGCCGGAGAAGATTCCGCCTAACCCAATGGCCGGAATCGACACAGCCCGGCTTGCCTCGTACACCATCCGAAGCGCTACAGGCCGGATGGCGGGTCCGGATAAGCCGCCGAACCCCGCCCCGATGCGCGGCTTGCGGCTGGCGATATCGGCTGTCAATGCGGTGACGGTATTCACGAGCGAGATCGCATCCGCGCCAGCTCGTTCAGCAGCGGTTGCAAACGGCCCGATACGCGCGACGTTAGGAGAAAGCTTTACAATCAGCGGCCGTTTCGAGACTACGGCCCGAGCGCGCGAAACGACCTGGGCAGTCAGGCTCGGCTCACTGGAAAAGAAGATGCCGCCCGCTTTCGTATTCGGACAGGAGACGTTGAGCTCATACGCCGCGAGCCCCTCTGCATCCTCCAACTGTTTCAGCACCTCGATGTAGTCTTCGAGCGAGTAGCCGAAGACATTGACAATTGCCGGTACATCAAAAGCGCGAAGCTTGGGGAGTTTTTCACGTATAAAAACGCGAACGCCAACATTTTGAAGCCCGACAGAGTTGATCATGCCCGCCTCCGTATGCCAGAGCCGGGGTGACGGATTGCCTGCTATGGGTTCGCGCGAAAGCCCCTTGGTAACGATGGCGCCAAGCTCCGACAAATCGCATAAGTGCGCAAACTCGATACCGTATCCAAACGTACCCGATGCAGCAATTACCGGATTCCGTAGCGCGATCCCGCAGAGCGCCGTCGATAGTACATCCCGCGCCGCGGCGTTCGCAGCCGATTCGTTACTGACTCGAGTTGCGGAACTCACCTTGCGATGCAATACGCTCAGCCGCTGAACGAATCAGCCGCCACGTTTCGAGAACATCGTTTTCGCTGGTTTGAAAGTTTCCAATCGCAAATCGCAGCACAAACCGGTCGTGCACAACCGTGTGGGATAGAAAGGCCTTGCCGCTCGCATTGACTTCGGCCAGCAGGCGTCGATTAAATTCATCACCGCCGCGATGACGGAAGCAAACGAGCGAAAGAGGAACCGGCGCGACGAGTTCGAACTCATCAGAACTTTCAATAAGTCCTTTGAGCAGCTGAGCGAGACGGAGGGATTCTCTCAGCATTGCCGACACGCCTTCGCGGCCGTAGTACCTGAAGACGTACCAGAGCTTCAGCGCGCGGAACCGGCGTCCGAGTTGCACACCGTAATCCATGTAGTTCACGACCTGGCCGTCCACGTCCGTTTTTAGATATTCACCGGACAGCGAAGAAGCCCGCCGAAAAATTTCGGGAAGACGGGTATACAGCACACTGCAGTCGAATCCGACATATAGCCATTTGTGCGGATTGATGATGATTGAATGGGCCCGCTCTACACCGTCGAATATGTGCCTCATCTCCTGGAGCACGGCTGCGCAACCGCCGTATGCCGCATCGACATGCAGCCAGACGCCGTATTCCTCGGCGACGTCTGCAATTTCGCGCACCGGCTCAACTGCGCTGGTAGAAGTTGACCCGACAGAGGCCACGATGCAGCAGGGTTTTTTACCCGCCGCGATATCCGCTTTGATTGCTGCACGGAGTAGTTCGGGGCGCATCCGAAAGTCACCGTCGACTGCAATGCGGCGCACGTTCTCCTGGCCGAAGCCGAGCGTGATGGCAGCCTTTTCGGAAGAAGAGTGAGTCTGTTCCGAAACGTAAACCGTTAAACCGGTCCTCATGCCTCGCGTCCTGCACTCCGGATCCGTCCATTCGCGAGCCGCGTTGATGGCCTGCATCACGCCCACGGAGGCCGTGTCGTAGATGATTCCGAAAAACCCGTCGTCCAGATCAAGCCATTGCCGGAGCCATGCCAGCGTAACCTGCTCGAGTTCGGTCGCGCCGGGCGATGACTTCCACAGCATGGCATTGACGTTCATTGCCGCCGAAAGAAGTTCCGCCAATATCGATGGTGGTGTGGAGGAGATAGCGAAATAAGCAAAGAATCGAGGATGATTCCAGAGCGTGAGTGAGGGAAACACCTGGCGTTTGAAATCTTCGAAAATGCAGTCGAGCGGCTCGCCGGATTCAGGAGCACTCTCAGGAAGTGTGGAGATCAATTCACCAGGGCTGATCCGAGAGGTAACGGGGTGCTCACGAACGGTCTTGAAAAAATCGAAGATCCATTCGATATGCCCGAGAGCAGCCGTCCGAAATTCTTCCAATTCATCGATACCGGCGCGGCTTCCGATAACCGTTGTTTCGTTACTCACGTTCCTCCCAACACCATCCTACGCTTAGCGGGAAACAATCGAGCTGGCAACACCGGCCGCACACTCGCGCAGTATTTCAGGAATCCAAGCTTCGAACCAAGTACGAAAAGAATCGGCGAGAGCCGCCGTTTCGGCATCAAGGGGCACTGCCTGATCATCGTTGATCCATCCCCGCATTGCAGCCGCTTGCCGGATTGCGACGGTAGAGGGGAAGCGCGCGATCCAATCGACGAACTCGAGCAGCCTCGTGTTGAGGCGTTCAGCCCCCTCGCTGTTCTGTAATCTGATCGCGCGTTGGAGCGCAACAAGCAACTCCGGGACGGCGGCAGAAACACCGGAGACAGTCCCGTCTGCGCCGGCCTCCGCAGCGCGCTTATAGATTGACTCGTGACCTGCTAATAACTGGAAGTCGATCTGCGCACGAAGGGTTCGCAGCTGCTCGAAGAGGCTCCAATCACCGCTCGAATCTTTGATGCCGGTTATTCCACCGGCCCGAATGAGATCCTGGATCAGTTCAAACGACAACGGATTTGTAAAAAACGGAAGGTTATAGAGGTAAAGGCAAACGCCTGGCCCGACAGACGATTGGAATCCGTGGTAAAAGGCTGCAATTTGGGCATCAGTATAGCGATAGAAGTAAGGCGGCATGAGCAACAGCCCAGCGGCGCAGGAGGCCACGGCACTTCCCGCGAGCTCGCAAGCCCCGGAAAGCGTGCTGTGCGAAACATTTACCAGGACAGGAACCCGGCTCCGTTTCACCGCCAGGGCTACCACGCGCATTCGTTCCTCGATTTCGAAATGGACGAATTCGCCTGTTGAGCCAAAGAGCACCAGGCCGTCCACGCCGGCGCGAGTCACACAATCCAGGTAATCAAGAAGCGATCCGGTGTCGGCTTCTCGTGAATTCGGACGACGCGGGGTTACCAGGGCGGCATAAACGCCGGCGGCGGCGCCCGTCTGTTTTTTCGTCATGCGCAGGCTCGTAGCACAGATGGTAAACCATCCGCGTACGGCCGCACTACTGGACTAGTCGAAGTCCCCGCGCTGCTCTGGCCGGCTGAGGCCGCGGCTCCCGAACCGGCAGCTGAGGATCCAGGAGGTGTTCCGGTTCATATTCTTGCGTGCACCACTTCACCCCGCCAGTAAACTGAATTCCGACGAAGTACCCGATGCCGCGGAATAGACAATACCGCACGGTCCCTGTAAACTCGCCTTGCCTGCAACGCACGGTCACACTTGATCCGACCGTGATCGCTCTTTCCGTTTGCAGGCAAATGCCGTTGGGAGATATGTCTTCCAGATTCGCTACTTTCCGTTGCTCACGGCCCGAGTTGTTGTCCCAAATCACTTCCACCAACTCCGCGCACAGCAGCCGATCTTCCGCTCGCCGTTCTCTCATACCTCTCTAATCGGCAGTCCGCGCAGTTTCCTTTCGGTTTCTCGCCCTCACAGTTAGGATGAAAGTACCGGCTCGATTCCGCAGGTACTTCTCGCTTTGAACTCGCCGCGAGATAGCCGGAATGTGCAAACGCCGGTCATGAATCAAGCCTCCGAAACTCCACGTGAACCTCTCTCGACGCCAGTCGGAATCATCATCCGCCTAGCTTTCTTCGTGGCTGCCGTCCTGATCGGACTGCTGTTTCTAACAAGCCTTTTATCAGCCATTTTCGGAACCGTCGTCGCCGGCACGATCGGACTCTGTGCGACGGGGCTCCTTGCAAATTTCCTGACAATGCGCATCTTCGACCGAAGGCCTTTCACCGACATCGGCCTTCAGCCGAACAACGCGGGGCTGCGCAACTTGCTGATCGGCATTTTATTTGGCGGAGGAGCGGCGGCACTCATGCTGCTGGCACCGATTCTGGCCGGCACCGGGCATCTGGTCGGAAGGTCGGAAGACAGTTTTACGTGGCCAACCCTTTTCTTCTACCTTGCAGCCCTGCTGGTAGCCGCCGTTGGAGAAGAAATGATCTTTCGCGGTTACGCTTTTCAGCTCCTGGTTGAAAAGATCGGGCCGTTTGCAACCATCCTGCCGGTGAGCATCATCTTCGGCCTGGCTCACAACGCGAACCCGCATGCAACGGGTCTCGGGGTGGCCAACACTGCATTCTGGGGGGTGCTGTTGGGATACGCGTTTCTACGTGCTCGTGACCTGTGGCTTCCGATTGGATTGCATTATGGTTGGAACGCCGTTCTTCCGTTGTTCGGGGTTAATCTGAGCGGGCTTACAATCGATGTAACGAGGTACACATACCGATGGGATTTGCGACCCCTTTGGAGTGGCGGAGAATACGGCCCCGAAGGCGGACTGCTGGCGACGATCTTTATCATCACGCTCTTCTGGGCTCTCCGCAAGGCGCCCGTAAAACCTCAGACGGCCGCCATCGCAGTCAGCCTCAACGAACCCGAGTAGGGATCCTGGCGCTAGCTGTCTGCCTAGCTGCCCCGGCGCTTCGAGCGGATAAGCTCAGCCTCGACGAAAAAGTAGAGATTGAGCGTGGCCTTAACTCCGAGTTCGCGACCATGAAGGTGGCATTGCCGAAATCAAAAAAGCCACTCGTGATTCGCAGCGACGGCACTCATGATGCGAACGAGTGGGAACGGGCGATGCAAGACTCCGGTCCGGCAGCGAGGCTTGGAGACGAAGTGCAAATTACGCGCGTGGCAATTGAAGCGAATCGCATTCTTCTGGAGATCAACGGCGGCACGCGATCGGGCCACTGGTATGACCATGTCCAGGTCGGGATGGGGGGAAGCACTTCGCCGGTCAGTACGAATCAGAATGGCCAGCCAATCAACGGCTCGCGCCTCGCGCTGGTTTTTCCGGATGGTGTTCCTTCTTTGACGTCTGCCGAGATTCGACGCATGCTTTCTCCCGTCTTTGATTTCGAGAAACATTCGGCTGCCGAGCAGTACATCGACAAGTTGCCGGCCCCGGTGCAGAAAGCAATCAAGGAACAGCGCGCGATTACGGGCATGGATAAGGACCAGGTTCTTCTGGCACTTGGTAAGCCTCGCAGCAAGAGCCGTCAAACCACGCCTGAGGGCGACGAGGTTGAAGACTGGATCTACGGTGATCCTCCGGGGAAGATGACGTTTGTGAAATTCACAGAAGGCAAAGTCGTAAAGGTCGAAGAATCGTACGCAAACATCGGGGGCACAACGGCCCCGCCGTTGCCTCCTCCACGTTAAAATACTCAGCTATCAACTCAACCTCGATGGCGTGACGGCGAACAGCGCCTTGCGCCACCGCGCCGCATTTTTGCCCCGCTCCGTAGAATAGAAAATATATGCCAATCAAGGTAGGAATTAACGGCTTTGGCCGTATCGGGCGGAATGTTGTCCGCGCGGGTCTCGACAACAACGAAATCGAATTCGTTGCTGCGAATGACCTGACGGACACCGTGACGCTCGCGCATTTGTTGAAATATGATTCGATCCTAGGACAGCTGAAAGAAGACATCAAGGCAGAGGGCGACAGTGTTCTCGTCGCCGGGAAAAAAATAAAGATCTTCGCCATTAAGGATCCTGCTGAAATCGATTGGCCCAGTCTCGGCGTGCAGGTGGTGGTTGAATCCACCGGACGGTTTACGGATGCGGCCGACGCAAAGAAACACCTTCGCGGCTCGGTGAAAAAGGTCATCATCTCCGCTCCCGCAAAGAATGAAGATGTTACGATCGTGCTCGGCGTAAATGACAACATGTACGACCCGGCGAAGCACAACATCATTTCGAACGCTTCGTGCACGACCAATTGCCTGGCGCCCGTCGTTAAAGTTTTGAACGACAGCTTCGGCATCGAGAAAGGCTCGATGACAACGGTACACAGCTACACCAATGATCAGAACGTTCTCGATTTTCCGCACAAAGATCTGCGGCGAGCCCGTGCCGCGGCGCTGAACATGATCCCGACTTCCACCGGCGCAGCGAAGGCGATCGGTCTGGTTGTTCCCGAACTGAAGGGCAAGCTCGACGGCTACGCGATGCGAGTGCCTACGCCTGATGTTTCAGTTGTCGATTTCGTTGCAGTGCTGAAACGCGATACGACGACGGAGGAGGTCAATGGCGCAATGCGCAAAGCGGCGGAAGGCCCGCTCAAAGGCATTCTCGCTTACACCGAAGATCCAGTAGTCTCATCGGATTTGCTGCACAACTCGAACAGCTCGATTGTTGATGCTGGTCTGACAAAGGTTTTAGATGGAAACCTGGCCAAGGTCGTGTCTTGGTACGACAACGAATGGGGCTACTCGAGCCGTGTGGTCGATCTGATCACATTTCTCGGAGAAAAGGGCCTGTAAAGGCCCTTTACCCTTTGATCGTCCTGATCACTGCCTCCGTAAATTCTTCCGTCGACGCGCTTCCGCCCACGTCGCCGGTTAGATGCTTACCTTCGCGGTAAACCTTTTCGATCGCGCCCTGCAGAGTGTTTGCCGCGTTTGTTTCCCCAAGATGTATGAGTAGCATCACAGCCGAGAGCATGAGGGCTGTTGGATTGGCCTTTCCTTGTCCCGCAATATCCGGGGCGCTGCCGTGCACGGCTTCGAAAACGGCGTGGGTCTCGCCCATGTTTGCACCGGGGACGATACCTAACCCGCCCACAAGCCCCGCAGCAAGATCGGAAACGATATCGCCGTAGAGATTCGGCAGGAGCAATATGTCGAATGATTCGGGGCGGATTACCAATTGCATTGAGGCGTTGTCGACGATCAGCTCCTTGTATTGGATGTCGGGGAACTGCGCGGCCGTTTCCCGACAACAACGCAGGAAGAGGCCGTCAGCCAGTTTCATGATGTTCGCTTTGTGAATTGCGGTTACTTGTCTGCGCCCATTTCGCTTGGCATAGTGAAATGCGTATCTCGCGATGCGCTCGGAAGCCGTACGCGTAATTACTTTCAGGCTGGTCACCACGTCTTTGACGATCTCGTGCTCGAGACCCGAATAAAGGTCCTCGGTGTTCTCACGGAAGATCACCATATCGATCTGCACGTCTGAGAAGCGCGTTTTGATTCCGGGCAATGTGCGCACAGGACGGACGTTTGCGAAAAGGTCGAGTGCCTTGCGCAACGCCACGTTGACGCTTTGAAAACCACCCGCAACCGGCGTCGTAACCGGTCCTTTCAAGCCGACTCGGGTTTCATGGAGTGAATCCAGCAGATACTGCGGCAACGTTTTGCCCGCCTCAAGAATGATGGCTTCGTTCAACTCCGCGCGACGCCACCGGATATCTACGCCGGTCGCTTCCAGGACGCGAACAGTAGCTTGTGCTACTTCCGGGCCGATGCCGTCGCCAGGAATCAACGTACAGTTATGGGACACGATTCCCAGTTTCGCTCAGAAGTTAGACACTTCGCGCTTGCGAAATACCCGAACTTGATCGACAATCGAACAAATTCGTCTTTCTAATCGTAAATGAGTATTCGCCGGCATACGCCGGTTGTCTCGGTAACCCGGATCGGCCTTGCGCCTGGTCTGCGTTTGCCGGTGAGCCGCAGGGGAGGCGGCACCCCCTGCCGCAAAGGAGGAGAGTGAATGAAGTCGTTTCTTTTCCGATCTGCTTCGGTGATGGCGTTTGCTTTTGTGTGCGCCTTCGGTGCATGGGCGCAGATCAGTTCTTCCACTGGAGCGGTGCAAGGGACTGTGACGGATCCCCAAAAGGCCACAGTCGCCGGTGCGCAGATCACGCTCACGAATTCCAATACCGGGGTTTCCGCGGAGGCGGCTTCGCAGTCGGACGGTAGCTTCGTTTTTCCACTCGTATCCCCGGGCACGTATCGCATCCGTGTCCGTGCGCAAGGATTTGAGACTACGGTGATCGAAGAGGTGCACGTGGAAATCACGAAAGTTACGACGGCGAACGTCGAACTGCGCATCGGCCAGGTTGCCACCGAAACCACCGTCACAACGAACCTGGAAACAGTGGACACACACACAGCCACTACGGGCGATGTCATATCCGGAACACAGATCCGCGACATCCCCTTGCCCACGCGCAACTTTCTTGACCTCACAGCTATGCAAGCCGGAACCGCTGCTCGTATGCAGAGCGCGGCGGTGGTGGGGCGCGGATCTCCCATTCTGGATGTAGCCGGATCACGCGCCACCACGAATAATTTCGTGCTTGACGGTGTGGACGCAAACAGTTTCGGAAGCAATAGTCTGGCGACAGTACCGGTGCCGAATCCCGATGCGGTAAGCGAGTTCCGTGTGAGCACCAGCCTTTACGATGCGAGCCAAGGGCGAGGTTCGGGTGGAAACATCAATGTTGTGCTGCGATCCGGCACCGATCATTTTCACGGCGGAGCTTTCGAGTTTTATCGCAGCAACGACATGAACGCGAACGACTTTTTTGCGAACGCACAAGGCAAGCCGGTGCCGGTTCTTTTACAGAACCAGTTTGGCGGCCAGATCGGCGGGCCTATCCCGAAACTGAAAGATACCTTCTGGTTCTTTTCGTATCAGGGCACACGACAAAAGAACGGAGTCTCGAGCCTGGTGAGCGGATCGCAACCGGTTCTGCCGTCCGTTCGAACAGCCGCTACGATTGGCGCCGCGTTCGGTATTAATCCCTCGAGTATCGATCCGGTGGCAATCAATATTCTGAACGCGAAAGGCCCCTACGGCGGCCTCCTCTATCCATCTGGTTCCTGCGCCGGCGTTGCCGGATGCACGGGGCCGGGCAGCCTGGGACTGCTCGTTTTGTCGCTGCCCACCATCTACAACGAAGACCAGGAAGCAGCCACTTTCGATCGCAACCTGTTTCACAACAACCATCTGGCAGTTCAGTTCTTTTACGCTGACATCTCGCAGTTCAATCCCACGGGCGGCGGCGCCGTTGCGGCGGGCCTGGGCCAAGGCTTGAATTCTCCGGGTACGAACAAGCACCTCGCGCTTACCGACACCGAAACGTTCACGTCCAACGTTATCAAC
>JAFAUR010000787.1 GCA_019243205.1 Acidobacteriaceae bacterium
GCTTGCCACACTGCGCCGCTCCCAAAACCCTGGCTAGGACTGTGTCCGGAAAAACAAATCAGTGCAGGGAAAGCCCTGTACACGCGCACGCGCCAGGTACGAACACGGTCCCGACATGGATCGAAAGAACGCTACGCTGAACATCGATCGATGGTTCGCGATCTTTAGCAGTCGGCCCGAGACTCAGGATCGAGAGAGCCAAGAAGAGTATCGACACTGTTTGGGAACCTACGCCGCCGATAAAAACGTCTCTTCCTCCTCGAGTTCGCCCGCCGCACGGCGACGCTCGAGCTCCTCCTGGCAGTGAAGACAAAGGGCTACCCAGGGGACGGCATTCAGCCGTTTTTCCGGGATCTCCTCCTCGCAGCACAAACATATGCCAAACGCGTCGGCCTCGATGCGATCCAATGCTTGCTCGACACTTCTCAGCAGTGCCGTCTGTCGATCGAGATGGCGAATTGCAAGTTCGCGGCTCATTTTTGACGACGAGCGCTCTCGCGTTCGCCTTGTTATCGACCGCTCTTGTGCCTTCAGCAAAAGCAGATGAGTGGGACAAGGAGACGGTAATCACTGTCAAAGGTGGCGCGGTTCAAATCCAGGGCGCCATTTTAGAGCCAGGAGAATACGTTATGAAGTTGGCTGACTCCGACGCGGACCGGCGAATTTTGCAGCTATTCAATGCTGACGAATCGCAGCTAGTCACGACGATTCTGGCGACCGCCGCCTACCGGCCCGAACCGACGGGCGATACGCGTTTTACCTTTGCCGAAGTACCGGCAGGCCAACCGCCGGCGATCAGCACTTGGTTTTATCTCGGCGACAACTATGGTCTGCAATTCTCAGTGCGCTAGAAGCTGTGCCGGCAGCTCTGCGATACAAACTTCACCAGGAAACCCACTTGAATGAAGGCAGCCGTTCGGAGCGAAGCAAGTGGGTTTTGTCCGGTGTCATCGGGAGGTGTCGGTTATTGTTACCGCTCATCCAAAAACGCATTTCTCTGAGCATCACCCCGTGAATTATTGGCAGCGTAGACCTACAGAATATCGGCCTCGCAATGCTGGAAATCGGCATAGCAGCCGATAAAGCTGCCGTTGGCATCGCTGAGCTTCGAGGAAATATCTCGAGTATCAGACGCGGCCAGTGAGAGCAACCCATTTGGCGGGAGTTCATTAAAACGGTCCTGGCCCCAAAGCTACGCTGCTTTCCACAGACATGCTCCAACTGCAGGAAACCATAACAAGTAAAAAGGCCCGGCGATCATCATCAACCCGGAGCCGAACCGCGGCCAAATCAATGCGAGCGGTCCATGTAGGAGATCGAGCCCATGGGTTGCCAGCCCCACCAACGCGAGCCAACGCGGGAATGCGCTCCCCGGACGCAACATCACCGCGGACATCTACACCAACCCTCCTTCCAACAGAAGCCCGCCCAGGAACGGTGCGGACCGATGCCAGACATCCGCCGCCAAGACCGCCTCGCCTGCAACGATCAGCTCCGACCTCCACGAATCCGATGAGGCCCGCGCATGAAGCTCGCTAAGCCGCGCCAGCGAGAATACGGTGGGGCGCTCAAGAACAACGTCACGCCAATTGCTGCCATACCGCTGCAGATCGTCGCTGACACCCTGCCCATACGCTGCAGCGTGGCCCATAACGCCAGCGTTAGGACGTAATACGTCGGCATGAAAACGACTGTCAAGATATCCAACCGCAACGATCCGGCGAACGGCCGCTCCTGCAATAACGCAAAAGCTTCCGCTGCCGTTTCAGGCGGACCACCGATCCGGGGGATCTCGTAATCGATGCGCGAGGCCGCAGTGTTCTTGCGTATTACTTTTTAAACTGCGGTGGGTCCATCGCTTGTTGCGCCGTACTCATCGGCTTAGAGCTTCTCTTCGGTCGCACCAAGAATCTTGTGTGACTTGTTGTCTTGCAAGAAGGCCACGAGTCGAATGCCGTCCGCAGAGAGCGGCGAGGGCATTCGAACCACCAAGTCCTGTGAAAACGAACTGCCAGGTTTGACGCTTCCGACCGGGGAAAGCACTCGCACGACCGCCACATGAGTCAGCAAGCGACCGCCATTCTCACCTGCGGGCACACTTGATTGCACTTTATTATCGGCAACCGCTATATAGACGGTCGCCGCCCCGTGATTATTTATCAGATCTCCCGATGTCAGGTGAAGCCTAATGCGATTCCCATCGCGAGCTGCGTTCGAGAGTGTCAGCGCAATTTTCTCCGTCCGAGCCACAGCGCCCACGGCATTCCGGATTGCAGCCGCATTCCCTCCGACGGACTGCCGCTGGCCATCGACAATTACCTGCGGCGTATACACGCTATCAAGACCGAACTGGTCGGCGTACCGGAGTTGCCTTTCGCTGAATACGCGAGAAGAATACGGATCGACCCAACCGTCGCCGTTCCAATAATCAACATGTTCGCTGAGAACAACTAAGTCGGCGCCGCTGAACGGTTGCTTTTCGTCCAACGACTCCAAGAGCCGGTCGGCGGGCGGGCAGCTTGAGCACCTTCCGATGTGAACAACTCAATCAGTACAGGTATGTTCGTGGCTGCATTAGCGGCCCTCGCTTGGGCTTGTATCCCAATAAATTCCAATGGATGCAATCAAGAATGTGACTTTCGTTATCAGCGCGTTTTTCATAGTTGCGTTCTCTCAGCAATCGAATACTTTCAGCCTGTCTCCAGCTGAAAGGTACTGGTTGCCTCTATCGAGAAGTTCGCAAAGAATGAAACGAAGTCACGACATCCGATTGCCAAGTGCCTGGCCGGCTATCGCAATGAGCAGTCCAGTTAGAAATCCAAGAAGCGCGAATCCAATATGCCAGACCAGAATGTGCCAGACGTTTAGATTCGGGCAATGCACTTCCAGCACTGTCGTACTCACTAATCCAGCAAGCATCCCGGCAGTCGCGCCGGCTATTCGGGGAGACAAGACCGCGCCGCGGCGCACGATTAACCAGAACACGACCGCTGCTGGAATCGCGTAGGGAATCCCTGCCTTCAGGCACGCTTCGCCTGAGCGCAGGAAATGAGGATCTGTCCGCACTTGGAACGCGCTCCCTATAACTAAAGACAAAACGACAAACAGACACACGGGCAGTAATTCAGGGCGAAACAGCGACTTCTTTCCGGGAACCATCTGCCTCACGAGAGAGAAAGCAAGAAGTCCAGCACTGGCCGCCAAAGTGGAAAAGACCGCAATTTTCTGTCCGGGCATGAATACAAACCAGTCGCATGGTCTGAGGTACAACATACCCACATAGCTGAGCGCTCCGAAAACAAGCAAAAATGCTGAGAGAAACACCCAGGATGGAAGCAGCCGGCGTACCGGGCGCATGTCTTCAATGATCATCTTCTGCAGGCGGTCAATCTGGCTGGCATTCATTTGTACCTCTGTTATAGGGAGTTCCGCGATACGAGCAGATTGCTGGCAACTGCTGCACGATTCGATATGCGCTCGAACGGACGGCGTCAGGAGCCTGGCTCGGCTAGTGTTGGATATCGCCAGCAACTGCTCGACTTCTCGACACTTCATTGAGCTTCTCTCGGCTCCTTTCTCTCCACTCCCCACGATGCAGAATTCAGCCACAGTGTGCGAAGCTTGGCGTAGGCCCGGCTCGCCTTCATTTTTACTGCTCCGACGCTTGAGGATGTTGCTCGTGCTATTTCCTCTAAACTCAACCCATTCACCTTCAGCATCGTTAAGACCTCGCGTTGACTGTCCGGCAAATCTGCAACGAGCGCTTCGAACGTGCATACTTCCGCTTGTGGTGGTGGTGGGGTCGACGAATCCTCTCGGAAACTGTCGGTTGCAATCTCAAACTGCTTAATGCGGCGACGCTTGCGGTAGCCATCTACTCTGACGCGTTTAGCGATGGCAAAAACCCACGGCAGCACGGGAGCGCCTATGCGGTAAGTGTGCCGAGCTTTATGTATACGCAACCAACTGTTTTGTAAGAGATCTTCCGCTTCCGCCCTGGTCTGCTCCTGTGCTAGAAGAACCGCAAGAGGTCGGGGCTTAACCTCCGGATCAGTTCTGTCGTCGCCTGGCCGTCCGCTTCCTGATAACGCTCGAACAGAGATTCGAGACTGACATCCTTTAGAAGACGTTCATCCACGGGCCAACTCTGTTTCCCTTTCCTTCACTTCGTCAACTCAAGCACAGAAGTCACAAGCGGTGTCAAATGTTTCCAAATCTGCCGGAATTGCGTCTTTTTTAATCGTGATTCTGGCCCTGCTTTGCGAAGCAAGAGCGTAGTCCGCAAAAATTCCGCACAAGGGGAATTGTTCAATTCGACACACACCTTTAGACCCGTTGCAAGCGGTTTCAGGAACCGCGTGTAACGTGCGGTAGCGTTGCCAGGAAAGAGGCAGCGAATTGGTTGTAAGTATTTGATTTCGTGAACCAGGACGCCCAGCCTGATATTTGCGGAGCACACCCCTTGCAACCACGCCCCCTAAGACTTCGAGACCGGCTTTGTTGGACGTAACGTCACGTACTGCACCAAGTCCTTTGAGAACAATAGATCGAGAGTCCAATCGAGGGCGACCCGAACTTTCTTTTCGAGTCGCGGCAACTTGCTCAAATAGATCGTTCGCCAAAGCCACCACGCCAGGAATCCTTGAAAGTTTTTGCCAAGAATATTGGCGACGCCGGTTCGGCGTCCGATGGTGGCGAGCTGACCGAGCGTTTCGAAAGAGAAGGGCTTCCTCGATTCTCCTGCAACAGTGGCTAACATGTTTTGCGCGAGAACCCTGCCCTGGCGCAGCGCGTTCTGCGCTGTCGGGGGATAGTATTTTCCAGTGGTTCTGTCAGGCACAAGAGCGCAGTCTCCGATTGCCCATACATTGGGCAATCCCTTCACCTCCAGCGTGTCATCCACGATGATGCGGCCACCTTCTTTCGCGCACGGCAGCGCTGCAATCAACGGGTGTGCGGTCGTTCCGGCCGTCCAAACGAGTGTTTGAGTAAGAAAGGCGCTCCCGTCGCTCAACACGACTTTGCCATCCACGTAGCCTTCGACTTTGGTATTGAGGCGAACCTCGATACCTCTTTGACGCAGGCTTTCTTGCGTATACTGACCCAGGCTTGAGCTCAGTTCAGGAAGAAGGACCGGACCGCGGTGAACCAGCACCATTCGGATGTTGTCCTGCCGGATATTGGGGAAGAACCGTAGGCATTCGTGAACGAAATCGTTGATACTGCCGATAGTCTCGACGCCTGCGAAGCCACCGCCCGCGACTACGAAGGTGAGCAGCGCTTTCCTAACAGTACTGTGTGCGCACTCCGTCTCTGCCTCTTCGAGTAGCGCAATTACCCGATTGCGCAGATTGATCGCGTCTGAGAGGGACCTCATGGTGAGTGCGTGCTCTTCTAATCCCGGAAGGTGGAAGAAATTCGTCGACGATCCAAGACCCAGAACGAGCTGGTCGAATTTCATCTCATGGGCGTGCCGGACGAAACCGTGAGAAACCGTCACCGTACGCTCCGCCAGATCGATTGCTTCCACTTCTCCCGCGAAGAAATCAACCTTTCGGAGGAGCTTGCGGACGGGATTCACGATATTTGTAAGATCCAGATCGGCCGCTGCGACCTCGTGCAGCATGGGAGTGAAGAGGAAGAAGTTCTCGCGGTTCACCAGCGTAACTTCCACATTCGGGTATTCAGCGAGCTTCTTCTCGAGTTCAAGCGCGGTGTATAGGCCACCAAATCCGCCGCCGAGGATAAGAATACGATGTGTTTTGCTCATGGGAGTTCCGACCTTAGTTACCGCAGTTACCGCACAGCAGGTTGAGGGACCCTGCTGCGTGTTCGCGCTTCGAAGCGCTTGCCGATGAGCCCGTCAATCGCGAATGGCCCGGGGCCGGCAATCACAAGCGCGGCAAGGCAGGCGATATAGAGCAGGATGATCTCATAACCCACCGGTCCGAACTTGGCGCCCGCTGCGGTAACAGCGAGGAGCTTAATTGAGCTGAAGCCATAGGGCAGGTGCACTTTAAACATGGCCACCAATAAGACACCGGTCATCGGCAGGCTGGCAAGAGTCACGAATGCCCCCAGGAGCACAGCGAGCCCGCCGAGAAGTTCGATCAGAATCGTCAACGACGCCATCAGGTGCGGGTCAGGGACGTTCATCGCCTGGAGAACGGCTGCGAAGGCGTTGGGGCCCCGGGACAGCTTGGCGAAGCCATGTTCCATGAAGCCGTATCCAACAATGAGACGTAGAGGAATGGACGACCAGCGAGCATTGGAAATCGGATGGAAGTTGTGTAGTAGCGTCATACCTACCTGATGACATCATTATGTCGGTGGGTGCAAAATAACCAAGTACCTGATTCGCAGCGGCATTACATGACATAATGATGTCATGATGGCACTTGGAAGGACTATCGATCCGGGCAGCCCAGTGCCTCTCTACGCTCAACTCGAATCGATCCTTGCTGCTGAAATCGCCGTCGGCACGTTGTCTCCGGGGAGTCGGTTACCAAACGAAGAGGAACTCGTCGGACGCTACGCCGTTAGTCGGACAACCGTTCGGCAAACCATCCAAAATCTGGTTCGCCGCGGCTTGATTGAGATCCGGCGCGGTAAGGGCACTTTCGTCTTAGAGCCGAAGATTACGCAAGAGTTGACGGAGTTGAGCGGATTTGTCGAAGACATGCAGTCTCTCGGCCGCCACGCGTCCGCGCGGCTACTTGGCAAACAGACCGTTCCGGCGAACGAATCCGTAGCTCGTCAGCTCGCAATTAAAAGCGGAACCCCAGTGGTCCGCATTCAACGCGTGCGGTTGGCGGACAAGTCTCCGCTGTCCTTTGATGAAACCTATTTACCAAGCGAGATCGGCGAAAGAATCCTGGAAAACGATCTGGAAATGGAACCGATCTTCTCGCTACTCGAGCAGAAATACAACACGCCTTTGGTGGAAGCGGAGTACCGTCTCGAAGCCGTATCTGCCGATCTAACGGTAGCCCGAGCTCTTAGTATCGCTGTGGGCAGCCCGATATTCCTGATAGAGCGCACTTCGTACACCACTGCTCACCAGCCCGTCGATTACGAAAAACTCTATTACCGTGGCGATCAGATCCGCTTCGTGACCCGGCTCGCGCGCAAGCCGCGCACCGAAGGCGACGTGCGCTGAGATGGCTGAAAGCTTCACAATATGGCTGTTTGCAGTCTCGGTGGTTGCCAGTGCACTCGGAGGGATGCTTGGCATGACGAGCGGGATTTTCATCGTGCCCCTTCTCACGATCTTCGGCCATGTCGAGATTCATACGGCTATCGGCGCGAGCATTATTTCGGTCATTGCCTGCTCTTGCGGCGGAGCAGCGCCGTACCTGAAGAATCGACTGACCGATATTCGGCTGGCGATCGTGCTCGAGATGGCAACGACAACAGGCGCATTAACCAGAGTCTTGCTTGCTGGAATCGTACCAGTCTGGTATCTATACCTGCTATTAGCTGTCATTCTTTTTCTTTCCGCGCATCAGATGCTGGCAAGACGCCGTGATCCGGTTATTGCCTCTACACACAAAGGGGCTAGCTATTGGGGAGACATGCTCCACCTGCACTCGAGTTACCCGGATCGGGAGATTGGCCGGGACGTTTTATATCGCGTGCGTCGCGTAGGCTTCGGCATGCTGCTCATGTACGGTGCAGGCCTGATTTCAGCGTTATTGGGTATCGGCAGCGGCGTGCTCAAAATCTTCGCCATGGATACGGCGATGCGCCTGCCCCTAAAAGTCTCTTCAGCGACATCCAATTTCATGATTGGCGTGACAGCAGCCGCCAGTGCCGGTGTTTATTTCATGCGAGGCAAAATCGTTACCGGAGTCGCCGGCCCTGTTGCGTTTGGATCAGTGCTCGGCGGCATTATCGGGGCGCGCATTCTCCTGAGCGTCCCGAACGACAAGCTCTGACTCCTGTTCGTAGTGATTCTGGTGGTGCTTGGCGTGCAAATGCTCCTCACCTTGTTCGGCGTCCACCTGATCAAGGGGTCTTTGTGAAGAGGATTCGAGGAATCGAAGAATTGCTCGCGGCCTTGCTTCACTATGGTAGTTGTCGGCCTCTGCAGCAATCGGCCTGGGGTTCGCACTTACGCTGATCGGCTCTCACTCGCCTGCGCGGAATCCGGCGATCGCGCCCCACCGAATTGCCACCATGGGAATCGGACTGTTTATTCTGCTTCCTATGCTTCGCGTTTTGCTGATGCTCCTCGTTTTCATTCGTGAACGCGATTTTCGTTTTGCATGCATCTCCGCCCTTGTATTCGCGATAATTCTTGCCGGCATATTTCTTGGATTTCCTTCAGCTTAGGCGTCGAGGCCGCTAGTCGTTTGACGCTTACGTTCTCCGGCGAGTCACGCGCGCAATTTGGAAACGCGATTCACCACTCGCGGGTGACTGCCAAGTACTTACGTTCGGACGGTTCTTGATTAAGGCGACTGATTAGGCTGTCTCTGAACTCAAGCCGCAGTGACCCCTGCAAGCCCGACGAAGTGAGACTATTTCCCTGTACGAATCAGATCGATGAAGCGCCTCCAGGCGATCTTCGGAACGAGAC
>JAFAUR010000844.1 GCA_019243205.1 Acidobacteriaceae bacterium
GAAAAAATCGCCGCAAAGATGAAAGAGCTGGTTGCATTTTAGAGGAGCCGTCCATGGCAGACTCCGAAGATCTGGAATTTCAGAAGAGGATCGATACGGGCACGAAGATCGAGCCCAAAGACGAGATGCCCGAGACGTATCGCCGGACGCTGATCCGGCAGATCTCGCAGCATGCGCACTCCGAAATCGTCGGGCAATTGCCTGAAGGAAACTGGATTACCCGCGCCCCCACCTTGCAGCGGAAGGCGATTCTGCTCGCGAAGGTGCAGGACGAAGCCGGGCACGGTCTCTACCTCTACAGCGCAGCCGAAACTCTGGGCGTCAGCCGGGAGCAGATGATTGACGATCTGCTTGCCGGTAAAGCGAAGTATTCGAGCATCTTCAATTACCCCACGCTCACCTGGGCCGACATCGGGTGCATCGGCTGGCTCGTCGACGGCGCGGCGATTATCAATCAGATTCCGATCTGCCGCTGCTCCTACGGGCCGTACGCGCGCGCCATGGTGAGGATTTGCAAAGAAGAGAGCTTCCATCAGCGCCAAGGGTTCGACATCATGCTGAAGCTGGTGCGAAGCAGCGAGGCGCAACGCGCCATGGCTCAGGATGCGCTCAATCGCTGGTGGTGGCCGTCATTGATGATGCATGGGCCCTCCGATGCCAAGTCGAAGCACAGCGCGCAATCCATGAAGTGGAAGATCAAGCTTTTCTCGAACGATGAGCTTCGGCAGAAATTTGTCGACCAGACGGTTCCGCAAGCCGAGTTTCTGGGCCTGAAAATCCCTGATCCGGACTTGAAGTGGAACGCGGAGCGCGGCCACTACGACATCGGCCCGATCAATTGGGAAGAGTTCTACGCGGTGATTGCAGGCGAGGGCCCGTGCAATCGCGATCGCCTGCAGACCCGCGTTCGAGCGCATGAAGATGGGCGCTGGGTACGGGAGGCAGCGGCTGCCTACGCATCAAAGCAGAATCGCAGGAAGGTTGCGGCATAACACGCAATGAGCGATTGGCCACTCTGGGAGATTTTCATCCGGAGCCAGCACGGTCTGACGCACAAACACGTGGGAAGCCTGCATGCGCCCGATGCAGAGATGGCGATTAAGAATGCGCGCGACGTCTACACGCGCCGTAACGAGGGCGTCAGCATCTGGGTGGTTCGCTCGTCCGACATTACTGCCAGCAGCCCTGGCGAGAAAGAACCGCTTTTCGAACCGGCTAACAGTAAGGTATACCGGCACCCATCGTTCTACGAAGTTCCGGAAGGTGTGGAGCACATCTGATGGCGCAAGACCGGGCGCTCTTCGAGTTCTTGCTGCGAATGGGTGACAATTGCCTGGTTTTGAGCCAGCGCCTCTCGGAGTGGTGCGGACGCGGGCCGGTGCTTGAAGAAGACATCGCGCTGACGAACGTTGCTCTCGATCTTCTCGGGCAGGCGCGGTTCTGGCTCAGCTACGCAGCGGACGTGGAAGGCCTAGGCCGCGATGAAGATCAACTCGCCTACCTCCGCGATGCCGGTGAGTATCGCAACGTGTTGTTGCTGGAGCAACCAAACGGAGATTACGCTGTAACCTCTGCCCGGCAGTTCTATTTCGACGCTTGGCACTATTTGATGTTGCAGGCGCTGAGTGATTCCACCGAAACGCGCGTGCGCGACATCGCCCAAAAGGCGGTGAAAGAAGTCCGTTATCACCTCGAGCGAAGCCGTGACTGGGTCCTGCGGCTCGGAGATGGAACCGAAGAAAGCCACCGCCGCATGCAAGCCGCGGTTGATGGCCTCTGGATGTTCACCGGCGAGCTTTTCGAGACCGACTCCATCGATGACGAAATGAAAACGCGCGGCATCGGGCCGGATCTGCAGCCTTTGAAACAGCCATGGCTCGCTGATGTAGCAAAGACCTTCGCGGACGCCACTTTGCAGATGCCGGCGAGCTGGTCGAAACAGACTGGAGGGAAACGGGGCGTTCATACGGAGAAACTTGGTTACGTTCTGGCCGAGATGCAGTTTTTGCAGCGTGCCTATCCGGGGCTGAAGTGGTAACCACATCGATCGATGCAGCCGCAATCTGGAACTGGCTGGGCGAGATCCCCGATCCGGAAGTACCGGTGCTCTCAATCGTGGACCTTGGGATTGTGCGCGAAGTTCGTTGCTCCGAAGACGGTGAAGTCACGGTTGTTGTAACGCCCACCTACTCCGGATGCCCGGCGTTCGAGGTGATCTCAGAAGAAATCCGGCGAGTCCTCGCCGAACACGGCCTGCGCTTCCGATTGGAAACCAGATTATCTCCGCCATGGACCACCGATTGGATGCCGGACGCGGCTCGGGAACGCCTGCGAGAGTACGGGGTCGCGCCGCCCGCGCGGTTGATCTCCATCGAGTCGGCAACGGCGGTGAATCCCGAGTGCCCACGTTGCCATTCGACGGATACTGAAGTGCTCAGCCAGTTTGGCTCGACACCTTGCAAAGCGCTGTACAGATGCCGCACCTGTCTGGAGCCGTTCGATGTCTTCAAACGCCATTGAGATCGTCGGCGAAACCGCGACATCGGCGAGCCATTTCTATCCCTTAGCTGTGGCAAACATCCGGCGCGAGACACGGGACGCGGTGGCCGTTACATTCGACGTCCCCGAGCACTTGAAGGACCGCTTCCGATTCATCCAGGGGCAATTCCTGACTCTGAAAGCGGTAATCGATGGGGAAGAGGTACGCCGCTCATACTCGATCTGCTCCGCCGTGCAGGATGCCACGCTACGAATCGGCATCAAGCGAGCACCCGGAGGCTTATTTTCGAATTGGGTCCTCGATTATCTCCGTCCCGGTGACGTGCTCGAAGTCGCCCCGCCCGAAGGGAGATTTCATGTCCCGCTTTCGCCCGGCAACAGGAAACAATACGTTGCATTCGCGGCAGGCAGCGGCGTCACACCGGTGCTCTCGATCTTGAAGACAGCCTTGCGTGCTGAGCCGGACAGCAGCTTTACGCTGTTTTACGCCAACCGCGCTTCGAGCTCCATTATGTTCCGGGAAGAGCTGGCCGAACTGAAGGACCGATTTTTAGGTCGTTTCAACCTCGTCCACGTGATGACGCGCGAGCATCAGGATGCTGAAATGCTGAACGGCCGCATCGACGCAACGAAGGCTGAGCAGCTGCTGCGAACCTTTTGCAATGTAGACGCCGTCGATACCGTGTTCCTTTGCGGTCCGCACGCCATGGTCGATGCGATAAAACCTCGACTCAGAGAGATGGGATTACCAGAGAGCCGGATAAAAATTGAGCTATTTATAACGCAAACGACTGCCCAGGATTTCCGTCGCGCCGCTTCATTTGAGAGCCCCCGAGAGTGTCACGTAACCCTTCTTCTCGATGGCGCGCGGCACTCGTTTTCGATGCACCGCACCCAAAGCGTGCTCGATGCGGCGCTGGAGCATGACATCGACGTTCGCCATTCTTGCAAAAGCGGCGTCTGCGCTACGTGTCGTGCCAAACTGGTGGCCGGTCAGGTCGAGATGGATGCGAATTACGCGCTAGAGGATTACGAAATCGCGCGCGGGTTCATTCTGACCTGCCAGAGTTTTCCAGTGACCGACGAGATTACCGTCGATTACGACCAGGACAATTAGGTTTCATGGGTCACATTTACTCGATGGAAGGCATCATCCCGGTGGTGCATCCTGACGCCTTTGTTCATCCGACAGCCGTGTTGATCGGCGATGTCATCGTGGGGGCCGGATGCTACGTCGGGCCAAACGCATCGCTTCGAGGCGACTTCGGCCGATGCATTCTCGAAGCAGGCAGCAACCTGCAAGACACCTGCGTGATGCACAGCTTCCCCGGAATGGACACACTGGTTGAGGAGAACGGCCACATCGGCCATGGCGCGGTATTGCATGGCTGTCGCATCGGCCGTAACGCGATGGTCGGGATGAACGCGGTGGTGATGGACGGAGCCGACGTGGGTGAAGCCACGATTGTGGCGGCCTGTGCTTTTGTGAAAGCTAACGACAAAATTCCGCCCCGCAGTCTGGTAATGGGTGTACCCGCAAAGGTGGTGCGGGAATTGACGTCGGAAGAGATGGACTGGAAAGCACACGGAACTACGGTCTATCAGCAGCTAGCGCACCGAAGCCGAAAGGGCATGCAGGAGACTGAGCCCTTGCCGGAACCTGAACCGCAGCGGCGCAGGATTCAGATCGACACCGCTTTCGAACCCCTGTTCAAGCTGAAAACCAAGTGAGCTACGAAGCGATCCTTTTCGGCGTGGAGAACGGAGCCGCCCGCCTGACACTGAATCGTCCCGAGAAACTGAACAGCTTCAACATCCGGATGCATGAAGAGATCCAGAACGCACTCGAGGCCGTTGAAAACGACCCTAACGCACGGGTGATGGTTCTGACCGGCGCCGGGCGCGGCTTCTGTGCCGGCCAGGACCTTTCGGACCGGGCTATCCTCCCAACCGGAGGAGCGGTCGATCTGGGCGCTTCCATCGAAAAGTATTATGCTCCGCTGGTACGGCGGTTGCGTTCGCTGAAAATGCCCGTGCTCTGCGCTGTGAACGGCGTGGCGGCGGGAGCCGGCGCCAATCTGGCGTTCGCATGCGACCTGGTGGTGGCGGCGAAATCTGCGAGTTTCATCGAATCGTTTTGCAAGCTGGGCCTCGTCCCCGATACGGGAGGCACGTATTTTCTGCCCTGGCTTGCTGGCGTGGCACGAGCCATGGGCATGGCTTTGCTGGGGGAGAAGATCTCCGCAGAACAGGCGGCGCAATGGGGCCTGATCTGGCGCTGCTTCGACGACGCAGATTTTGCGAGCGAAGTAGAGAAGCTGGTCGCGTATTTTCGTTCGGGGCCTACCATGGGATTCGCGCGAATTAAGCACGCCATCTACGCTTCCGCAGAAAACTCGCTCGAAGATCAGCTCGATCTCGAGCGCGACCTGATGCGCGAAGCAGGAAAATCGGCTGATTATCGCGAGGGCGTCGTAGCGTTCCTTGAAAAACGAGCGCCGCAGTTCACAGGACGCTGAAATCGCTTAAGCGCGTGGAAACAGGCGCGCATCGGGGTGTGTGGGATCGGGCGGCAGCTGGATTGCGCGCTGAGCAACAAAGGCCTCGTCTATGAGTGCGGTGAGCAGTTCGGCAAAGAGCAGAGGTTGGGCAGCCGCTTCCCAGAGAAAGTAGCCGAAAGACCCCGGACACGGGTTGACTTCGTTCAACCAGACCTCACCGGTCTGGCTGTTGCAGAGAAAATCAATACGCGGCGCTCCGGTTCCGTACACCGTCTTGAAACACTTCGCCGCCCAACCATGGACGCGGTCAGCTATGGATGGCTCAATAGACGGATTGATCTCGCGGGTCAAAGACAGCATGCCCTGGCTGATCGCGCCGGGCTGTTTGGAGCCTT
>JAFAUR010001035.1 GCA_019243205.1 Acidobacteriaceae bacterium
ACCGGCACTGAGGATTTTGCGACGGTCGAGGAACGACTTCGTCGTGAAAATGAAGCGCTGCGCCGCGAACTCGAAGAGTTCCGGCGAGTGCCGCACACTCCCGCCGCGGCTTCCTCCCATACCTGGCATCCCTCACGATTGACCATCGTCGCCCTTTGCATATCGGTTGTCATTGTGCTCGTAATCGCCTTCTTTGCGGGCTACCTGCCACTGCATAGCCGAACCGTAACCATTGCGGACGAAGCTAACGTTCGGGAACACGCTATTCCGCGCTTCGGGGTCATCACCGTCCGCCGATCTTCGTCGGACAGCGGTTTGCAACTGCCCGGCAACATTCAGGCTATTGTTGAGGCCCCGATCCTGGCCAGAGCCGACGGTTACCTGAAGCAACGCATGGTCGACATTGGCGATCGCGTCCGGTCCGGGCAGACGCTTGCCATCATCGAGGCGCCTGAACTCGATGAGCAGGTTCGGCAGGCGCAAGCCGCTCTTGACCAGGCTCGCGCGGCCGTAGGACAGGCCGAAGCGAATCTCCGGGAGGGTCGGGCAGAATTAGAACTCGCTCGTGTCACGGCAAAGCGGTTCGCGAGCCTCGTTGGCGACGGGTCGGTTTCCGCACAGGAGAATGATCAGTACCAGGCTCAATATAATTCAAAGATCGCTGCCATAAATGCCCTGGAACAGGCCGTAGTTGTGCAGAAAAGCGCGCTAGGGGCTGCGGAAGCGAACCTTGCCAGGCTGCAAAACATAAAACAGTATCGGGTCGTAACTGCGCCCTTCGATGGAGTTATTACCCAACGCAATCTCGATTCGGGTGCGCTCGTGAACCACGGCACCACTCTCCTGTTTCGCATGGCTCAAGCAGGCGAGCTTCGGATCTATCTCAACGTTCCGCAATCGCACGCCGACTCCGTTCACAAAGGTGACGGGGCCAGAGTTACGGTGTCCAATCTGCCGGGAAAACAGTTCACAGGCGCGGTTGCGCGAATAGCAGACGCTCTTGACCCCACAACTCGCACCCTGCTCGTCGAAATTCACGTACCGAATCCCGAGAACCTTCTCATGCCCGGTATGTACGCTCAGGTCGAGTTGAGCACCTCTCGTGAGAACCCGCCGATGATTGTTCCGAGTACTGCGCTCATTGTCTCGAGTAGCGGCACACGGGCCGCAATCGTGGGAGCGAACCGGCGCGTACACCTCCAGACCGTTGTTCCAGGCCGCGATTATGGGGATCGGATCGAAATTATGAGCGGACTGCATGTCGGAGACACCGTAATCGCAAGCCCCAGCGATGTCATACATGAAGGCGAGGAGATAGACCCGTATCCAGTCGCATCCGACAAGATAGCGAGATGACTTAGGTCATTGTCGATTGCATCAGCAAAGCCGCTCCGATGCCGGCGAGACAAACGTACACCGCGCTGACAAACGATCTTCCGTGCAGGCTGTGATTGACAATCCTCCCAACGAAGATTGCCGGCAGCATGACGGGCAGTGATTCGAGGTAGTAATGCGTAACGGCGGGTACCCACAAGCCGCGCAACCAGTACCCGAGCATTCCCACGACACTGGCCGGTAGAAAATAGCCCTGCAAAGTCGCACGAAAGTGCTGGGGCGTCCAGTTGCGCATGGTTCCATATATGACCAGCGGCGGACCATTCATGCCATAAGCACCGCCCAGCACTCCGGCAAACAGGCCACAACCGAGCAGCCAAGCTCTACTATCGCTTTTAAGTTGCGGTAGCTTCGTGCGGCGCCGCAGACAATAGACAGAAAAGCCGATCAGAAAAAGACCAAGCGTTAGTTTCAGGGCCCCCTGATGCCTGCTCGTCAATAGAAGAAGGCCGAGAGGAGTGCCGAACAGGGTAGCAGTCAGGAGCCATCCGGCGCTGCGCCAATGGATCTTCTGCCAATCCTGCACGACCACAACGCCCGCAATTGTGATCGAGATGAGTACCGCGAGCGGAGTGGCGACGGTAAGAGGAAGACGGAACGCCAGCAAGGGAACGGCGAAGAGTGCCTCACCAAATCCGAATGCCGACCGGATCAGGGTTGCGATGAAGATGACGAGCAACACATACGCCGTTACAAACTCCATCAATCGGCTCGCGAGTAAGTGGTGAATGCTGCGCGGCTGGTATGATCGTTCACTCTGTCATTCTAATCTTTGGTTTCGTTTTGCCATTTCCACGATGTAGAATAAAACGCTATTAACCGCTCATGACTACGTGGACACGAAGAGGTTTTCTCGGATCGCTGTCGGCCACGGCAGCGTTACTCGCCCGTCAAGATGGACGTGCTGACAAACCCAAAATCAAAATTACCGACCTGCGATGCGCCATAATCGGCCGAAATCCAGTCATTCGAATCGTTACTGATGGGGGCATTTCCGGTTACGGCGAAGCCGAGTCGTCAAAACCGTATCTGAAGCCGATGGTCCTTTTCTACAAGGATTATCTTCTTGGCGAAGATCCGACCGATGTCGAGCGAGTCATGCTCAAGATCCGGAGGCTTGGCGCATTCAAGCCATGGGGCTCGGCCGTAAGTGCGATCGAGATCGCTTTGTGGGATATCGCAGGCCAGGTCGCCGGAGTGCCCGTTTACAAGCTGCTCGGCGGGAAGATTCGCGATCGTGTGCGCATCTACAACGGAGGCTTCCGGCCCCCGATGCCGGGTCAAACGCCACAGGACTACGCCGAGAACGTCCAGAAAATGAAGGAAGCCAAAGAAGGCTTCACACTCATCAAGATGGCGGTCGGCTTCCATAACCCGGCGATGATGGGCGCCATTCCCGACATGTGGTATGACGAGCCACGCAAAGGGGCATCGCACCCGAACAGAGGCCTCATGACGGAGCGCGGCCTGAAATACGTGATCTCCTGCGTCGAAGCGATGAAAAAGGTGCTCGGGGACGAAATCGGCCTTGCACTGGATTGCGGCCCTGGCTGGGCCTTGAAAGATGCAGTTACATTCGCTCGTGCCTGTGAGCCGATGCACATCACATGGATCGAAGACATCCTCACAGGCGACTACACCCCGTACCCGAACGCACAACTCTTTCGTGATCTCAAACAGGCGACCTCGGTCCCGATCCATACGGGAGAAGAGATCTATCTACGGGAAAACTTCAAGGAGCTGATTGAAGCTCAGGCAGTGGACGTAATCGGCCCCGATCCGGAAGACGTTGGCGGCATCGCGGAACTCAAATGGATCGCGGAATATGCTGACGTTCACGGCATCCTGGTCGCCCCCCACGGCATCTTCGACGGCCTGATTGGCGTCGCCGCCCACGTTCATATGGCGGCCACACTGCCGCAGAACTATATCGCGTTTGAATATCCGTTCGGTCAGCCGGATTGGTGGTACGACATCGTCGAGGGGCTGCCAAATCCAATTGTTAAGAAAGGTTTTATCGATGTTTGGGACCGCCCCGGTCTCGGTGTGACGTTCAAGGTCGCTGCAGCCAAAAAACACCTCTCCGAAGACGATCGCGGATTCTTCGACTGACGAGATCTCTCGCCGCCAGTTCCTGACCGGCAGCTTCGCCGCAGCACAACGAATTGCCGCCGCTATCATACAAACAACCATGAAGCTGCCCGCGCTCGCGTTCTATCTCTGCTCGGCCACTCTCGCATCCGCTCAGTTCA
>JAFAUR010001137.1 GCA_019243205.1 Acidobacteriaceae bacterium
TGCAGTCTGAAGGGAAGTATAGCCGCCGAAGATGTGCCACCGATCAAGCGGATCGCCTGCAAAGATCAGCTCCAACCCGTCCACCTGAGCGGTCCCCGCCAGAATGAGGACGGTTGGGTCAGTGGAGCTGCGCTCCCGCACGTTGTATAGCGTCGTGCGAAATAGGGCCCCAGACAACATGAGCTTGCCGAGCTGCCATTTGCTGCCCAGTTCGAAGCTTTTGGTGCGTTCAGCAGCCAGGAGCGCCGTGGTGGCGGAGAGCGCGAGCCCTTCCGCCGATGGATCGAAGCTCGTGCCCGAAGCAAAATAGAGGCTGCCGTTCGGTGCCGGTTTGTAGGTCAGCGCCGTGCGCCAGGTTGGCGCCAGATCCGTGTGGCTGGCCGCAAAGTCTGGCCTGATCTGTTGGACCGAAGCATCGAAGCGGTCCAGCCGGCCCGCACCGGTAAGCAGCCAGTCATCACCGAGCTGGACCGTATCAATCACATAAGCAGCCTGGGTCAGCGCTTCTACCACCACGGCTCTCCCGAGCGAGGTGGTCGCGGTGAACGGCTGATCGGAATTAGGATCGATAAGGTTAGTCGAAGGAACATTGCTGTATGTGAAGAAGCTCGGAGCAGAAGTCTGCCGCCCGACCTCCAACCCAATCACCGCGCGGTGCTGAACCTCCCAGGTATCAAATTTCAGCAGCGCCTCAGTCTGACTATCGAGGAATGTCTCCGAGCTCTGAAGACCCTGCATGGTCCGGGTCACGGTAACATCCGCGAGGGGCGTCCCCGGCGCAATAACGCCTGAAACGCCCGGCTCGGTGATGCGAAACTCGCGCGTGTAGCTGCCGTACCGAAACTGGTCGCGGATCGTGATGGCCTCATTAAAATCGTGCGCCAGGTTGAGGGTGCCGATTTCGACGCCGTTACGCGCGAAGTCACAGCAATTGAAGCCATAAAAATTATGTCGGGGCACGAGAGCAGGCCGGGATATGTCTCCGGGTGACCCAATATCGATCCAGGGCACGCCATAGTCTGGCAGATCATACTCGGATTGATGCAAGAAGCTGAGGGTCAGCCTCGTATCGGTCCCAAGGCCGAAGCCAATCGAAGGCGCAATGCCGAACCGGTCGAAGTTGACACGATCGCGATCCGCCACCCCGCCGTCATAGCCAACGACATTGATGCGCAGCGCCGTGGTATCCCCGACAACTCGATCGAAGTCCACGGTCAAACGCTTGGTGCCGTCCGTACCAAAGGAAGCCCCAATCTCCGTCAGCGGGCTTAGGACCGGCATCTTGCTGACATAGTTCACGACGCCGCCGGTCGAGCCGCGTCCAAACAGCACTCCGGAGGGCCCCTCCAAGACCTCCAACCGTTGCATGTCGAATGTGTCCATATACCAGTCTCCGATCTCGACCATACCGTCCAGGTATCGGTCGTTTTCGGCGGAAAACCCCCGAATGTAATATTGGTTTCTTTGCGATGTATCCTCGTTGGCGTGAAAACTGACGCCCGGTACATAGCGGAGGGCGTTCTCCATGCTAAAGGCGCCTTGATCGATCGCTTGTTGCGCGGGTACCTGAATAATTGTCTGCGGCGTATTTAGCAAAGGCTCGGTCAGCCTCTGCAATGAAGCCGAAGAGGACTGCGTACTCACAACACTGACAGGCGGGAGAGTAATTGTCGAATTGTCATTCTCGTCCGACGAAGCAATAGCCGGAAGGAAGGCCAAAATGCAGCAGACTATCGTCAATAGATGTCGGCTGGGCCGGCTAAACCGGCTCAACACCGCCCGACTGGCAATGGCCAGGGATCCGGACGTTAACACCATCCTAGTCTGGGTAGCCCACCGAGACCACGCAGCCGCGATCCCGATGGCGACGACTGGGACATTTGAAGCAGAGCTCACGGCCGCTCGCCGAGGCACTGCGAGATCACCTTAGCCCCGCGCCTGATCTCCGGGCAGAACTTAGTATCCTTTTTACATTTTAGCCACCTCACTAATCGTTATCGGGCGGGTCAGGCGGCCTAGTGTCGTTAAGAAAGAAATTCGCATCCAGCGGCGCTATGATTGTTTGGAAAGGACGTGGCCGTCGGTCGAACCTGAAAAAGCCTCCCAAGTCTCCAGTGGCACGGGCGTCAGCAAATCCAAGCGAGCCCTCTCCGAGATCGAAAACACCCTGGATGAACTTCAGGATGCTCCCGAAGTCATGGGGCTTCACGTTATCGATGTAGCGGCGAGGGGTGAAAGCAGAGACAACGATCAGCGGTACGCGAAAACCGTATTGATAATCGCCTTGCTCGCCCTCCAGGATGGGCGGCGTTTCGTGGTCGTACCAGCCACCCCAATCGTCCCAGCTAATCAGGATGGCAGTGTCAGACCAATAACCTTGCCCATCCTCACACTTTGTATCGTTCCCGATGGCATT
>JAFAUR010000001.1 GCA_019243205.1 Acidobacteriaceae bacterium
CGGTCAACTACCGCCGAAAGACGCGATTCGCGAAATCCGTATTAACCAAAATCCGTTCTCGCCCGAATACGACAAGTTGGGCTATGGCCGGGTAGAGGTGCTGACCAAGCCGGGAGCGAACAAATTTCACGGGACAGGTTACTACAACTTCGGCGATAGTGTATGGAATTCGCGCAACCCTTATGCAGCCGAAAAGGCCCCGTTCCTGCTCAAAGAATACGGCGGGAGCTTGGAAGGTCCGATTAGCAAGCTGGCTTCTTTTTACGTGACAGTGGACCGTGCCGCCATTGACAACGGCGCGATTATCAACGGAACGACGCTCAATCCCACTACACTTGCGATTACCAATCCATACACGCAGGTGTTCACGATTCCACAGCGGCGGATCCGTATCAGTCCCAGAGTTGATTATCAGCTCACTCCCGACGACACTCTGTCTGCTCGCTATCAGTTTTCCGATGCCGATATCGAGCACTCCGGTGTAGGTGGATTCAACCTTATCTCCACTGGCATTCATAATCATGGAACCGATCAAACCATCCAACTTTCGAATGCGCTGGTGGTACGCGCGAACGCACTCAACGAAACTAGATTTCAGTTTTACCGGGCTCGCATCTCCAGCCTTTCTGAAGATCCAAGTCCCCAACTGGATGTGCTGAACGCGTTCATCGGCGGAGGGGCGCAAGTCGGAAATTCCTTTAACACTTTGGATACTTACGAATTCCAGAATTACGCCACCTTTGCACAAAAGACTCACACGGTCCACCTGGGTATCCGCGTACGCGCCTCGGTGATCGACAACATATCCCCAATCAACTTTGGCGGAACCTTCACGTTTACCGGTGGAACCGCACCCGAACTCGACGCGAACAACCAGCCTGTTCTCGATCCTGCTGGCCAGCCGGTGCTCGTGAGCATCAGCTCGATCGAAAGTTATCAACGGACGCTGCTTTACCAGAGAATGGGTCTTTCGCCTGCGCAAATCCGAGTGCTCGGCGGCGGAGCCGCTCAGTTTACGATGAACGCGGGAAATCCCTCTCTCTCAGTCCATCAAGAAGATATCGGCGCGTTTGTCGGAGATAATTGGCGTGCGAAGCCGAATCTCACTCTTGATTATGGGGTGCGCTACGAGTGGCAAACGAATCTGCATGATTGGCGTGACTTCGCGCCTCGATTGGGATTAGCGTGGGCACCCGTCTTCGGAAAAGGAGGCTCTTCCCCTAAGACCGTTATTCGAGCTGGATTCGGGATGTTTTATCAGCGATTCGACATCGTCGACGTGCTGACAGCACAGCGCTATAACGGTTCCACACAGCAGCAATATGTAGTGACGAATCCCAACTTCTTCCCGTCCATTCCGTCGGCCTCATCGCTCCTTAACTTTCGCTCCCAACAAACGACCGAGCAGCTAAGCTCTAACCTCAGGGCGCCTTACTTGATGGAATCAGCCTTCGCTGTCGAGAGACAGCTCCCGGCTCAGACCACCGTAGCCCTCACTTATGTAAATTCGCATGGCGTCCATCAATATCTAACGAACGATATGAACGCCCCGCTCCCGGGCACCTACAATCCGCGAGTGCCGACCAGCGGGACCTATCCGCTCGGCCATCCCGATCCTGTTTTTCTGGTGGAATCGGCAGGGCTCTACAATCAGAACGAACTCATCGCGAACGTGAACTCGAAACTGAACGATTCGATTTCGTTGTTTGGCTCTTATCTTTACAACCGCGCCATGAGCAACACGGATTATTCACCTCCGCCACAAAATACCGACTTCAACCCGGCAATAAGCACGCAAGGATTCGGCGTCGGCAGCTTTCCGGCAAACGCCTACAATTTCGCCGGCGAGTATGGACCAGCGTCGACGGATATCAGAAATCAGGGAACCTTCGGCGGCACGATTGACACTAGGTGGGGGTTCCGATTCAGTCCGCTTTTCGTCGTTGATTCGGGCGCGCCTTTTAATATCACGGTCGGACAGGATCTGTACGGGACGACGCTCTTCAATGGACGACCAGGGATCGCAACGGATCCGAGCAGACCGGGTCTGGTGCCGAGCCCTTACGGCCTGCTCGATCCGAACCCCACGCCGGGTGAGTCGATCTTGTCTCGGAACTATGGGCGAGGGCCGGCTATCGTCATGCTGAATCTCCGAATTTCGAAAGTGTTTGCCTTCGGTCCGGCAG
>JAFAUR010000163.1 GCA_019243205.1 Acidobacteriaceae bacterium
TGAAAACTCTGTTCTACGGTTCAGGTACGGATCGCAGGAGGCCCGAGTATGGCAAAGCCGTAGCGATTCGAACCGGCGCTGTGAACGCTTCCCGATTTTTCAAGGATTTCAATGGCTGGAAAGCAACGCTTGGGGAAAGATATTGGGGCTTTGGCCCCGACAAACTGCCCTTGAATGGGCGCGTTTGGTATCCAGATGGTCCGGGACCCTATCCCCTCGTCCTGATCGTTCACGGGAACCATAACATGGCGGAGTTCTCTGACCCGGGCTATGCGTACTTAGGCGAGCTACTCGCTAGCCGCGGCTTTATCCTGGCTTCGATCGATGAGAACTTCCTGAACAGCGGGCTGTTCGTGGATCCTCCTAAACAGCAGGCCGTGCGCGGCTGGATGCTCTTAGAACATCTGAAGCTATGGCACGGCTGGAACAGCACGAAGGGGAATCCATTCTTCGGGAAAGTCGATCTTCAGAACGTAGCATTGATGGGCCATTCGCGCGGGGGCGAAGCGGCAGCGACGGCGACTTTGTTTAACAAGCTCGCCTATTATCCCGAGGATGCAAGAATCCAGTTTCACTACGGATTTCCGATCAAGGCCGTGGTGGCGATCGCGCCCGCGGATGGGCAATACAAACCCGCAGGTCAGTGGCGCGTCATACAGGACGTCAATTACTTCACCATCCAAGGCGCAAACGACGCCGATGTCTCTTCTTTTATGGGAAGCCGGCAATGGGATAACGTGCGCTTCACCGGCAACGGATCGTATTTCAAATCGGAGTTGTACATTTATCGCGCGAACCACGGCCAATTCAATACGGCTTGGGGCAGAAGGGATATGGGCGCACCCTCGAACTGGTTTTTGAATCTGCATCCGCTGCTTACGGGTGACGATCAGCGTAGGATCGCGAAGACTTATATTTCGGCGTTTCTCGAAGCGACACTACACAACCGAAGCGAATATCGGGCGCTTTTCGAAGATTATCGATGCATAGGAGAGTGGCTTCCGAAGACGCTTTATATTAACCGCTACGTTGATTCCACCGAGAAAATCGTCAGCAATTTCAGCGAGGATGCCGACCTGACTACGACGACGGTGCCCGGTGGTCGCATCGAAGCGAGGGACTTGGTCGACTGGCATGAAGGACGTATCCCATTTCGACAAGGCGATCGGGATTACAACGGCGTCTTTCTGGGTTGGAATCGGGATGCCAAGAAGCATCCGCATCCTCTTTATTCGATCGAGTTGCCTGCCGGATTGGCGAGTCAATGGAAAATCGATGCGCGGTCGATACTGAATTTTTCGATCGCAGTCGCGAATACCGAGCCGCCTGAATCCGACGACGAGGATGGCTCGAAGAAAGAAGACAAGCCGAAGAAGAATGAAAAATCTGAATTAACCGACTTCACTGTTGAAGCGGTTACGGAAACCGGGGCTCGAGCAGCCGTTCCGCTGAGTCAATGCGGCGTCCTGCTGCCTCCGTTCAAGGTTAAATTCCTGAAAATTAAATGGATGGACAAAATGAATTACAAGAACGCCTCGGAGCCGATTTTTCAGACCATCGAGGTGCCGCTCGTCAAATTCATCGACGTCAATCGAGGTTTCGATCCGGCAACGCTGAAAACCATTCGCCTGCGTTTTGACCGGACAGCCGGCAGGTCCATCATTCTCAGCGGCATCGGAATCGAGAAACCAGAGTTCTCGAGCCTAGTCTCTTCCCAGTACCCCACGACCCGGGCTGATCTGCGAAACTATAAGTAGCCGCTTTGGTTAGAGCCCGTATGGGCTTCGAGTGAGCGCACCAGGATAAAACTGGCATCCCCGGACGCACAAACGTCCTCGAACGTAACTCTGCCGTGAATACATCTAAAGCACAAGCTGGTTCGGAGAGCCTGTCTTTGCCCTTTGGCCTCTCTTTCCAGGATTTATACAGCCGATCAGGGCTGGTCAAGCTCGATTCGATCTTCCTCGAAGAATTGGAAAAAAGCGCTCCGGAACTGCGCGAACGCCTGCTTTCAGCACGTGCGAACCCGCAGTCCGTAAATAGCAAGCAGGCTTCGGAGCTGATGATCGACGTGGCTCCGCACGTGGAAGACTTCATCGGCGAGTTGTTCGGTATCGGTGAAGAATTGCGGCAATTACAGGCAAGCCATCACGAACTGGCGCCGTTATTCGCTGTGAAACGCCGGTTTGTGCAGAGAAAAGCACTGACCGGATTCAACGAAGAACGTGCAACCGCCATCGACGGATACGAAGCGGTCAGGCAGCTCGAAGCGGTTATGGGGGAGCCCCTGACGGAGTTGAGCTTCGCGCGGCACGTCTCGAAATGGCTGGAATCGGAAGCCGATCACTTTCATGAGCTGCAAGTGGCGGCATCCTATGCCGCATGGGCGACTCTCTCGCCTGCAGGCAAAGCGCGTCACAAGCAGGGCGTGCTATTCAAAACGCCGCACAAACTTGACATGCATCACCTGATTCCTGTGGAAGCGACGCCAACCGACGGCCTCGTACGGCTGGAACTTTCGCCGGATCATTGGCGGCAACGCGAAGGGTTTCAGTTGACGGACCCGGGAGCGGATCTTACCGGAGCGCTGGACCAGGCTTACTACTGCATCAAGTGTCACAACCAGGAAAAAGATAGCTGTTCGACAGGTTTGAAGGAAAAGAACGGCTCCTTCAAATCGAGCGTGTTCGGAATCACTCTGGCCGGTTGCCCCCTCGACGAAAAGATTTCGGAGATGAATACCCTGAAGCAGCAGGGTATTCCGATCGGCGCGTTAGCGGCCGTAACGGTGGACAATCCGATGGCTGCAGGTACAGGACATCGCATCTGCAACGATTGCATGAAGTCGTGCATCTTCCAGCGCCAGGATCCTGTCGACATCCCGCAAACCGAGACGCGAACCCTAAAAGATGTTCTCGAACTGCCTTGGGGTTTCGAGATCTACAGCTTGCTGACGCGGTGGAATCCGTTGAATTTTGTGCGGCCGTATCCGCGCGAGGCAACCGGTTACAAGATCCTCGTCGTTGGTCTGGGGCCGGCGGGCTTCACACTTTCGCATCACCTGATGAACGACGGCCATACGGTTGTGGCTGTGGACGGACTGAAACTGGAACCGCTGCCGGAGGACATCTCCGGCGTGAACGCGTACGGCCGCCGGGCAGAGTTTCGGCCCCTCCGCGATGTGAAAGAGATCTACGAGCGCCTCGACGAACGCGTTATGGCAGGATTCGGCGGCGTTGCTGAATACGGAATCACGGTCCGCTGGGACAAGAACTTCCTGAAGATCATTCGGCTGCTGTTGGAGCGCCGCAACGAATTTGCGATGTTCGGAGGCGTTCGTTTCGGCGGCACTCTAACGGTCGATAGCGCGTTCGAAATGGGCTTCGACCATATTGCGTTGTGCGCCGGAGCGGGGCGACCAACGGTAATCCCGATGAAGAATGGTCTGGTGCGGGGCGTGCGCCAGGCTTCCGACTTCCTCATGGCTCTGCAGTTGACCGGCGCATCGAAATTCGAGTCTCTTGCGAACCTGCAGATCCGTCTGCCGATTGTGGTCATCGGCGGCGGATTGACCGCTATCGATACATCGACTGAATCGCTTGCTTACTACGTTGTACAGGTAGAGAAGTTTCTCAAGCGCTATGAGCTGCTACTGCAGGAATTGAGCGAGCGCGACATTCGTTCGAAGTGGACTGCCGAAGAAAATCAGATTGCCGATGAATTCCTGGAACACGCGCGCGCCATTCGCGCCGAACGGGCTGCGGCTGCGAAGGAAGGCCGCGCGCCGCGTCTCATCCAGTTGCTCGATAGCTGGGGCGGCTCCACTATCGCGTACCGCCGCCGACTGATCGATTCACCCGCCTATACGCTGAATCACGAGGAAGTCGCGAAAGCCCTGGAAGAGGGCGTGCGCTTTGCGGAATGCCTCGCGCCCAAAGAAGTCGAAATCGACGAGGCGGGGAGCGCAAAAGCGATTCGTCTCGAAAAGCAGAAGCTGGATGAAGCCACCGGTCAACTGATGGCAAGCGGCGAGTTTGTTACCTTGCCTGCCCGCAGCATTCTCGTGGCCGCCGGAACGCAGCCCAATACGGTATTGGCTCGCGAAGACGAGCTGAACTTCACGGTTGACGGACGTTATTTCCAGGCGTTTGACGAAGAAGGAAACCCGGTCAGGCCGGAGCGACTCGCAAAACCGGAACATACGCACGTGCTGGTATCGACTCGGCCGGACGGACGCGCCATCAGCTTTTTCGGCGACCTGCATCCTTCTTTTTCGGGCAACGTCGTTAAAGCCATGGGCAGCGCGAAACGCGGGTATCCCGTGCTTTCACGCGTACTCGCGAAGCAAGCCGCGTCTGCACCCACGCCCGAAACCCTCGTCGCGCGATTGAATGACGAACTGCGGCCGGTAGTGAAAGAGATTGTCCGGCTGACTCCGAATATTGTCGAGATCGTCGTTCGCGCTCCGATTGCGGCGCGCGCGTTCAAACCGGGACAGTTCTATAGGCTGCAGAACTATGAATCTCTTGCGACTCGCACGGATTCGACCGTACTCGCCATGGAAGGCCTCGCACTGACAGGTGCATCGGTCGACCATCAGGAAGGCCTCCTTTCCACCATCGTTCTCGAAATGGGCGGTTCTACCGATTTATGCGCGCTGTTGAAGACGGGCGAACCTGTCGTTCTCATGGGACCAACGGGAACACCCACCGAAACACCGGAACAGGAGACGGTATTGCTGGCCGGCGGCGGATTAGGCAACGCGGTGTTGTTTTCGATCGGCCAGAAACTCCGTGAATCCGGCTCTCGCGTCGTTTACTTTGCCGGCTATAAGAAGATCATCGATCGCTACAAAGTCGAGGAAATCGAAAAAGCGGCGGATGTGGTGGTCTGGGTCTGCGACGAGGCTCCGGGATTCACGCCGAACCGCATTCAGGACAGCGCCTTCGTAGGCAACATCGTCGAAGGAATGGTCGCCTATGGGCGCGGCGATCTGGGCGATCCCGAAATTCCATTGAGTGCTGTTGACCGGCTGATAGTTATCGGCTCGGATGGAATGATGCGGGCGGTTCAGCAGGCGCGCCACACCGTGTTACGTCCATACCTCAAGCCGGACCATCACGCGATCGGCAGTATCAACTCGCCGATGCAATGCATGATGAAAGAGATCTGCGCACAGTGCCTGCAGATGCACAAGGATCCGGTGACGGGCCAAGAGACTGTTGTGTTCTCCTGCTTCAATCAGGATCAGCCGCTTGACCACGTGGAATTCGGCAGCCTGCGCTCGCGCCTTTCGCAAAACGGTGCACAGGAGAAACTGACCAAGCTGTGGATCGATCACTGCCTTCGTAGCATCGGCGCCCGCCCCGAACTCGTGAGCCACTAAGCTAACCCTCGCGCAGCATCGGATAAGCTGCGAGTGATGCGCATCGCTCTCAGCCTTCTCTTCTTGTTTCTGCTCTGCTCAGCTGCGTCGTTACTCGCCCAGGGTCCGACAACGATGCGGGCGAATATCCAAGGGCAAAACTTCGGGGACCGAGGGAAGTGCACCATCGAAGTGAACGTCGATGGCGTCGCAGAGGTAGAAGTCAGTGGGGACACTTACCGCGTGCGAACGATTGCCGGACAACCTGCGTATGCGAAACGCTTTGTCTGCTCGAGCGTGATGCCGCGCAACATGAGGGACTTTCAGTTCAAGGGTATCGACGGACGCGGGCGCATGTACCTGATAAGAGATCCGCGACAGAATCGCGGAGTGGCTGTTATCCGGATTGAAGATCCGAAGGGCGGCCGTGAAGGGTACACCTTCGATCTCATGTGGTCGGGGGGCTCGGACAACGGTCGTCCCGGCGGGCCTTATCCGGGCGGTCCTTATCCAGGCGGCCCAGGCGGAGGCAACAGCTACGTCGTGACCTGCTCGTCGGATGGACGACGCCAATACTGTCCGGCGAATACGGCGCGCGGCGTCAAGATTCTGAGGATGTACAACGATGCTTGCAGGCGATCTAACGCGTGGGGCTTCGATAACAGGGGCGTGTGGGTG
>JAFAUR010000168.1 GCA_019243205.1 Acidobacteriaceae bacterium
GAAGGTTGAATCGTTTCCGATGACGCAAGTACGAGTGCTCGGGGGCGCGTATAAGGATGCCCAGGAATGGAATCGCGCGTATATGCAACGCCTGTCCGCGGACCGACTCGTTAGGAATTTCCAAACCAATGCTGGATTTGCCTCTTCCGCCAAGCCGCTCGGGGGGTGGGAAACAGACGTGCCGAGCCGGCCAGGTGAGCTGCGAGGCCACTTCATGGGCCACTATCTTTCCGCAGTCGCGCTGATGTACGCTTCAACACCGGCGGAACAAGCAACGGTGAGGAGGCTTAGCCGCGCCTGCTCGCCGCCGAACTGAAGCAGAGTGTCGCCAGCACCGAGTGTTGCTGCGCATATAACATGCTGAAACTCGCCCGTCACCTCTATAGCGGGACGGCTGACCCGCGGCTGTTCGATTACTACGAACGCCTGCGCGTTCCGGGATGGCTCGCGTCAGCGCCCGCCCTAAAGCTGAACGGCAAGCCCCTGGAGGCAACGGCAGAGCCAGGGGGCTACTGACCATTTCGCGGGTCTGGAAAACGGACGATCACCTCGAGATGAGCTTGCCCCCAACCTTCATCGAACGCATGCCGGATGACGAGCACGTGCAAGCCGGCCTTGATGGACCAATTGTGCTGGCCGGGGACTTGGGTGATGGCGGGCTTACGCCAGACTTGATCACCAGCCCCAACGCACCTCAGCTGAGGCGATTGCCGATAAACGTACCGACTTTCTGAGCTCGCGGCGACGAGCCTGCATGGTGGACTAAACCCGGAGACCGACCGCTCGCTTTTAGAACAACCGACCAACAAACAAACGTTTCATTGGTGCCATTGAACAGCGTCTTCGGCACGCGCCATTCCGTCTACTGGCGAGTATTGTGACGCCCAATTGTCTACGCAACCCCGAACCTTAGCTCCATTCCAGGACGTCCCAATTAGATGCGTTTGAAGATATTGCTGTTTTGCGTCGCTGGCGCAACGCTCGCAGTTTCCTTGCAGCGTGACTGGCGGGACCGCGCTCTTCGTGATCCGACGCGTCCGTTCTGGAATCAGCCCGGTCCGAGCGAGTACCGGGTAAGAATCGACACCTCGAAGGGCGCCATCATCCTCCATATCAATCGTGCGCTGGCCCCTACAGGTGCGGACCGGTTTTACCATCTTATAGAGACCGGGTTTTATGACAACTCGCGATTGTTTCGAGTTATCAAGGGGAGATTCGCTCAATTCGGCATTCCAGGCGACCCGTCAATAGCACAGATCTGGCGCAATCGAACCATCAATGATGATCCGGTTCGAGCCAGTAATCTGCGCGGAACCTTCGCCTTCGCGATGACAGGGCCGAATGCTCGTACCACGCAGATTTATATCAATACAGCCGATCAATTACGGCAGGACGCAATGGGTTTCGCGCCGTTCGGCAAGGTTATAGACGGAATGGATGTGATCGATAACCTCTACCCCGGTTACGGCGAAACATCAGGAGGCGGCATGCGCGCCGGTCATCAGGCGAAGTTATTCGAAGAAGGCAACCGCTATCTCGATCGTGAGTTTCCTCTTTTGGACAAGCTGATTCGCTGCGAAGTACTGCCGGCGCAATAGGTCAGAAACCGCCCTGTCCCGAAACGTTTTCACAAGCTCTCAATGAAAACACGAAGCGAATTCGAAATTGTACCTGCCGAGGAACGATAGTGGTTGCGGTTGCGTGGCCGAAAGTAGTGGAAGCAATGCTGATGGAATCGATCCCGAACGTTCCGCCACTCGGTACTTGGAAAATTGGTGATTGAACGGGTTGACCATTTCGGCCCGGATCTCTATACTAAGGCTTTCGAAGATCGCCGCGCTCTTTGCGATTGAGAGATCATCCGAAATCAAATGCGGTCCGTACAGCCATATGAACCTTCCAAACTGGCCCGGTGTTGTCGATAATGCCTACTAACTCGGCAAACATAGGGCGCCAGTCTTGAAGACTCCTACGTTGTTCTGAAGAGCGGAGGCGCTGACTGAAGAAACGACTCCGGAGTCCTGTTGGTTGACGGTCAGTTGTCCGCTACTGACCTTCAACGGCAACCCTGTTTGATAGCGGAAAATCGACCCCAGGGTCCAACCGCGGCACCGGAACTGTCTTGCACGGGACCCACCACCTGTCCGCTACCGGATATTTGCGCCATCAGCGAAGAGGCTATCGCGAGGAACAGCAGCATCAGCATAACTGGGACTGGAGTGCCGGAAGGCCCAGCTCGGGAACACGATGGATCTCGCTTCGTGTTTTGCGTCTGGTCATCTGTGAAATCGGAATCCGTCAGCTAAGCACCGCCGGGATGCGCATACCAATTGCGGCAGTTCTCGCCACACGCCGACTGCCGTAATGACGTTCACTCAATGACAATTGTCGTTCGATATCCCGTGGCAAATAGCCCACGGGCCACTTCCCGAAGTTGACGGCAGGATGCGTCGCTGGCGGTGTGAGGTATGCTGGCTCGGATTACGTAAACTTTGGTGCCGAGAATGTATTCCAAATGGGTTGCCCTCCTTCCGTCCAATCGAACGCATTTGTCAGACCTACGGCGAAGTCGGCGAGATATCACGCCGCAACAATGAAGGCGGCTAGTCTTCTGTGTTGTGCTGCCGTGATTGCATCTGCCCAGGTGAAAGAATTCATCTCCCTCGATATGCCCACGCCTGCGTGCCACGCTTCCACCGTGGTAGAACTTTCAAGCGGCGACTTGCTTGCCGCGTGGTTTGGTGGCACAAAGGAAGGTGCCCCGGACGTAGCGATCTGGATGTCGCGGCGCACTGCGAACGGTTGGTCAACACCTCAAGAGGCATCACGCGAGCCGCAGGTCGCAACATACAATCCCGTTCTGTTCCACTCGGCGGACGGTCTGCTCTGGCTATATTACAAATTAGGCAACTCGCCTAGCTCATGGTCAGCCGCACGAGAACTGAGTCGCGACGAGGGTGCGAACTGGAGTGCTGTAGAACATCTGCCGGCCGGCCTCTATGGCCCGATCCGTACAAAACCACTGCTACTCCGCAATGGTACGATCCTCAGCGGCACTTCGGTTGAAAGCTACGGAACCTGGGCCTGTTGGATTGAACGCAGTACGGACAATGGGAAATCGTGGAGTCGCATCGGGCCGATTGCAGCGCCACCGTCACTCGCCAGTCGCCCCGCGCACCCCGGCGAACCGTACGGTATTATCCAACCCTCCCTGCTTGACATGGGCAATGGCCATATCCGCTTGTATGCGCGATCCACGCGAAGCATTGCGAGGATCTGTCAATCGGACTCCTTCGATGAGGGTCTCACGTGGAGCCCTGTGAAACCCACAGAACTGCTCAACCCCAATTCAGGGATTGATGCTATCCGCCTTCCTGATGGTCGATTCGTCATGATCTATAACAAGAGCGAGTCCAGCCGAACACCTCTTGATCTTGCAGTTAGCGCCGATGGCGAACGGTGGCAAGACTTCTATACGCTGGAAAACGATCCCGGTGAGTACTCCTATCCAGCACTAATTCAGGCACGCGATGGCGATTTACTCATGACCTATACGTGGAATCGAAAGAGGATCCGGTTTGTCCGTTTTCCGTTATCTCTGGTCCCGCGATAACTCGGAGTGAACGGGAACCACAGGTTGTGCCCGCTCGGGGTTTCATCGGCGTCTACACTTGTGCCACCTGGGCTAGAAGTGCTCGGGGAGCTGCGCAGCTCCTTCGTACGTCAAGCTCAGCGCCCAATCGTCGTCGGACGGAAATGCCGGCAGATCGATCTCGCCGATGTTATTTGAACTTAAGCTCCCACCCGCAACTTCCGTCCACTCCCCGGTTCTCGGATTGAACCATCTCGCGTGATAATTGCCCATCAACTTCGCCCCGCGGATGAGGCTTTTCGGGCAGCCTTTCTCAAAATAAGCGAGGAACATCGCCTGGTCTTGCGTGCGTGCTGCGTATGCCCATCCGTCATAACCTTTCACGACGTCCGTTTGACTTGGAACGACGAACTGATCGGGAACCAAGTCGGCATAGCGCTTGCCAAGTGAAAGAATAAACTTTGCCAGATACTGCATTTCAGCGCCGGAATGCCAATTAAAGGCGTCCCACATATGGGTGGGAGCGCTTGGCTCGATATCGGCGCCCCAAATCCCTTCGGCTCCATAGACGTGGCCGGCCAACCCGCCTGACAGCACGTTGCCGTACATTGCGGATCTGACATACCGGTCGTCCTTAGGTGTTCCCCCCTGAGCTCCAAACTTATACCCACCTCCGAGACCCCGCGCATCGACATACCCGGCATAGTAGGGCTCACCATCAAGACCCGGCTCCGGATGGGGATCGCGAAAGATCTGTGTCAAGTACCAGTAATATTCGTGCTCCCGCTTGTTGCCGGTCTGCTGCAAGGTAACCCAGGAGTGCTCACCCCAATTCACCAGCGTTGACGGATTGGCGTTTGCGGATAACAGATTGCCAAAAGGTGGTCGACCGTAACGCGCGAATGCCGCATCGATGGCGCTCAGGAACTCCGGGATGGTGATGCTTTCCTGGATGATGTCCAGATGGATCGGGCTCAATACTGTATTGTTCGCCTGATAGCGGGAGAACACATACTCGATAAACCGCGAGTAGGAGTCCTTCCAGTTGTAATACTTCATCCAACACTCGCTTGCGTCCCTTCGCGAAACCTCGATGAAGGGCACGAATCCCTGCTCGTTCAAATAGTCGATCTTGCGATCCATGTACTTGAAGTACTCAGGGTTGATGCGATCCACATCAGGAAAAATGTTTTCGTAACCGGGCACCTTGCCGGGGAATAAGAACGGACGGCCACCCTCGTTTTTCATGTTCTTGGCAGTACCCGTCCTGTTATCGGGGCCGGTGCCGAATTCGAGCCACGCCGACCGCACGGTCGTGTGATCGGCATTGTTCATGACAATGTGCCAAGGTTGTCCGTCGTTGTCCCAATTGGGAAACGCAGCGATAATGTTGACCCAGTTGTAGCCTTGAGACTTTCTAAGACGCACGTAGTCTTTGAATCCGGCATCGGGGCCTATGGATCTCGGCGTATCGTCGTCATACCAGCGGAAGCGATTTGTTGCCGCCGAATACCAAGTATCGCCAATCACAAAAAACGGAGTGCCGTCGGCTGTTTCAAGCGCATGGTGGTTCGTGCTTGGACGCAGGAACCCACGACGCAAAGGATTTGCCTGCTGCTCTGCCTCTGTCCAGTCGCGTGCAACGAACGCGCCCGCTTTGTCGGAGAGTCCAGGTGTCCGGGGCTCCGAACCACTGGCCCATGTCCAGCGTCCCGGAGTCGTAGCAAGCACGCGTACTCTGAACGTATTTCCCCCATCCCAAAATCCGTAGACACGCCTGTCAAATCCGGGACCTTTGAGGTCCACCCAGATGCGCACGTCCGTGTACGGGTTTTGAAACGGTCGTTCCGACGTGAAGGTCAGTTCCTGCTTCTGCCAAACGCGGACCTCTTGAGCAAGGATGGCAGTGCCACTTGAGGCAATCACCACGATATTTGTGATGACAAGTGCGGCGATTGAATGCAAGCGGCGCATGTTTCTTGTACCGTGTCGAGACGAGCCGTGAGTCATTTCTTTTGCAACAAGAGAATGCCATTCGCGTTTGACTTACGGGTTAGTGCCGAACCAGCATATTGGAAGACGGTAAACTCAGCAAGGTAGAGAACACGGCATCCTTTCTCGAGGTGGCCTCCGTAGGCTCCCCTGTCGGGGTTCGAAAGCGCGATGTGTATATGCGGTTCGCCATCGGCAACGATCCCTCCGCCGCTAAGGATCTCTGACGGGCCTTTCACGGTTCTGTATTCGTTCTGTGCTTTCAGAGCAGTCGACGCCACATAGTGGTAGGTGCACTCCTGCACAGATCCAGCGCTGATGATGACCTGTCCGTCGCGGATGTTCTTCTCTTTGATGACATCTTGAATGGATTCGAGCAGCAAGGCGCCTCGGTCAAGAGACACTCGATAGACGTTAGTAATGTGGTCGGGTCCGAAAACCTGCGGTGAAGGCGCCTGCGCCTCTAACTTGGCTGCAGCGACGATGAACACCGAGACCAGTACGGTTCTAGACATACGGGCCTAAGCTTATCAACCGGGCTTTAAGCCTTCCGCTATCTGAAGACTCAGAATCAGCGCGAACGAAGCGGTGCGAATTCATTTGTGGTTCGCTAAACTCTCCCCATGCGTTTGCGATTTCTACCGCCGTATTTCTACTTGCCGCGATAAGGCTCGGCGCTCAGCAATTTTCGTCAGTGCCCGGACAAGGCCGGTCCATGGTTGTCACCAAATACGGAATCGCGGCCGGGCCGCAGTTTCTCGCGTCGCGAGCTGGCGCTCATGTGCTCGAACAAGGCGGGAACGCCGTCGATGCAGCGATCGCCGCCAACGCCGTCATGGGTGTTGTTCAGCCGTATGTAAACGGAATGGGCGGCGACCTCTTCGCCATTGTGTACATCGCGAAAGAAAACAAGCTGTATGGTCTGAATTCCAGCGGCTGGACGCCCAAGGTCCTCACGGTTGATTACCTGAAAACGCATGGCATTACCAAACTTGATTCCATAGGCGTCCCCACCATCGATGTGCCCGGCTGCGTTGCTGGTTGGGATGCACTCAGTCATCGCTTCGGTACTCTTCAGTTTCAAAAACTTCTCGCAGCCGCTATTTTCTATGCCGAAAATGGCTTCCCGGTGGCCGAACGAAATGCTCGTTATTGGGTAGCGCCGAAGTTGTTGAATCAGCCCGGTTGGAAGCAGACTTACGAACCCAACGGCATCGCACCTGGTCTCGGCGACACATTCAAGACCCCGCGCTCGGTGAATCCTTACGCCAGGTCGCGGTGCATGGCCGCGACGCTTTTTACAACGGCAAACTCACAGAAGTGATGGTCAAGTTCCTGCAGTCGCAGGGCGGCACTCACACCTTGGAAGATTTCAGAGACTTTCAACCCGACTGGGTGGAACCTATTTCCACCACGTATCACGGCTGGACTGTTTCCGAACTTCCGCCTAATGGCCAGGGCATTGCCGCCCTTTCAATGCTCAATATCATGGAGCATTTTCCGCTCGCCCAATACGGTCATAATTCCGCTGACGCTCTGCACGTGCTGATCGAGGCCAAGAAATTGGCTTACGCCGACATGCATCGCTACGTTGGCGATCCACGCTTCGGCCCTATACCGGTAAAAGAAATGTTGTCGAAAGATTTAGGTGCACGACGCGCAAAACTGATTCAAATGGATCGTGCCGCTTGCACCGTCTTGCCGTCTGAATTGACAGAAAAACTGAATTCTCGCGGCAACTCGACTATCTATCTTTCCACCATTGATCGGGACGGCAACATCGTCTCACTCATTCAGAGCAACTACGCCGGCTATGGGACCGGCATGGTGGCGCCTGGCACCGGATTTCCTTTCAAAACCGAGGAGATCTTTTTGAAGTAAAGCCCGGCCTTCCGAATTCGATAGGCGGGCACAAGCGTCCGCTCCACACGATTATTCCAGCGTTCATGGAGAAAGGCGACATCAAGATCGGCTTCGGCATCATGGGGGGATGGAATCAGGCGCAGGCACACGCTCAATTCGTCGCCAACGTCGTCGACTTCGGCATGAATTTGCAGGCCGCCATGGAAGCTGCGCGCTTTACGAAGGGAACATTCGACGGCGGCGACGTGCAAATGGAATCACGCATTCCGGAAGCTGTCCGCCAAGAACTGGCAGCGCGCGGCCACCAGATCAAACTGGTAGAGCCATTTTCGTTCAGTGTCGGCCAGGGTGAACCGGTCATGCGTGATCCGAAGCGTGCCGTGAACTTTGCTGGAGCCGACCCGCGCTCGGACGGCGAAGCAATCCCCGAAAGCCCGACCCCGTACTGAACGAAATCGCAGATTTATCATTAGAGTCAACTGAACTAAGCCCATCGCCTCAGCGGGTTCGAGATTTATGAGAATCACCGGCCAGGACCCGCTGCAGCAACTCAGCTTCGCCCAGTCCAACCAAGATGGACGCGAGCGCGATTCTGACATTCTCATCTGAATCCTGGAGCAGCGGGCAGACTTCGGTGATGATTGCTGGTCCGAAGGATGCGATGACGTTGCTCGCGGCCGCCCGGACCTGCCAGCACTGATCGCGTAAGCAATCGATCAGATCGCGGGTTACGGTATCCCGGTTGCCTTCTACCATTCGCGTGACGCACACGGCCGCTGCGGCGGGATCTGGCTCTGAAGAGATAAGTGTGTGCCAATCAATATCTGTACGCAATTCTGTACGCAAGCCGTCGCAAACGCGCTGTTGGATGCTTCAGACACCGGATCGCGGCACAGTTGACGGTTTCGTCACACAAACGGAGATCTGCGGCCGCCTCCAGCGACATCGCCACCAATTCTTCCGATCCACTGCCTACCCCGCGGTAAATCGCATCTGTGGCGAGTGGCTCTCCGGCCTCGACACTCCAGGCGAGCAGCCACTCGCGGTTTTGCTCCGGCAACTCATGCCATCGAGCCAGCAGCGCCTGAATGACGGTCGGGCCTTGTGTCTCGAGCGCCGCCTTGGCTTCGATGGCGAAGGGGCCTTTCAATTCGGCCAACCATGCGTCCGGTGCGGATTCGAATGCCGGAATTTGGAAGTTTCCGGTCTCACTCAAAATACCCGTGCGGATTCGTTCGGGTACGCTGAGGCCGTGCGCCTTTTGCATCAACGCAGCAATCGTACGCACTCGGTGAGGGGAATCGCCATCGAACAAGGCCGAGCCCGCGCGAATCGTTACCACGCCGACTGGCTCCTCCCGCAGGTACTCACCAGCCATCGAGAGAACGTCTGGATTAGCGGCGTTCAGGAGCAGCTCGATGAAGAAATCGAACACGCGTTGATTACGAAATCCGGCTAAGGCCGTTGCCCACGAAAACCACTCCAACTCCCCGCGACGCCGTTGCGCACAATCCAGGAGAACGTCGATTACATCCTGCCCTTCGTAGAGTCCGAATTGAAGCGCAACCGCGGGATGTTGTGACACGGCGGCGAGCACTGGAATTCGCGTTCGCCGGTCCGATGATTGCAGACAAGCGAACAACTCTGCTGCGGTTGTAACGGCGCGTGGGGTGTCCGAAACTGCTGTGCTCATAACCTTACCGACCAGTTCCAAACGTCGAGCCAGAACTCGTTCTGCCCGAACAGACAACCTCCATCGACAATCAGGAAGAAACGGTTCGAGTAGTTTTGCGGAGGGCCACTCGAAAGCCAGTGTAGAAGTATTTCTGCGCCGCGGTTGTTCGACAAAGTCACAGTCACCATTGCGGAGGGATTAAGTTGGAGTGTCCACTGCTGGTTGCCGACAGAGAGCTGAACATTTACATTGCTGCCCGTGTGGGGTACGCGCTGCTCATCAAGCAAGGTAAGCGTAAACGGGCCGGATTCTGTCGCCGAGGTGCCCTGTCCGATAGTGAGCCCTATACTCGCCGAGTTACCGGCGTTGGTGGGGGGCTGCGAGGGATCTGCGTTGATCGTAGCTCCTTGCCCCAGCCCCCACGAAGGTGCCGGGCCTGGCTGCGAGCCGGGTATGTTAATCCATTGCAAGATCGGAGAATTGTTACTTACGTTCAGTGACGCGGTGGTCGTAAACACGGCGCAAGAGTTCTGGGGCTGAGGCGTCAACGTCGCAGTCACCTGGTACGTCTGGGTCGAAGCCGTGGGAGTAGCCGGCGCAGTAGCGCCGGGATCATCCGGATCGCCCGTAGCCACACAAGTATTGGTGAACGTATAGCTCACTGTGTTACTGGACGTTCCATTCGCGGGAATGGACACTGAGCTTGGAAATCCCGAAGCAGACGGTGTGATGGCTAGCGAAACGGTCGCTGGTGCCGGGGTACTCTGGCCGAGCACAACCTGTATCGATACAGGTTCGTAGACGGTCACTGATTGCGTGGGGTTTCCTCCTCCTTGCACAAAGCGAATACTCATCGCCGGAGTTAAGATGCACGATCCGACAGGTTGTGACTCGACGGTGGCTTCCAGCGTATAGATATTTTCCGTGGGAAGCCCCAGTAGACGTGTAAGATCAAGGGCAGGTATTGTTACACAGAAGCTGAATATCTTGCAAGCACTTACGTTGAAATACAGCGAGAGGCTGACATCGAAGCCGCCGGTATAAGTGACGTTCGTTCCGAGGCGTGACACGGTGCCATCGGACGTAAATAAAGGCCCGACTGCCGTGACCTCATCGCCGGAAATATTTGTAATGTCGTAAGTCGCGGTGCTGCCCTGTCCCTGCCCGCCCTCGATAGTGAAGCTCTTTAGGCTGAGATCGCTCGGAAAGCTGAAGGTGATCGCTGGCCCATAGCTGATTTGGCCCTTCACCGCCTTCAGCAAGGTTAGCCAGTGTTTCTAGGGTTGGCGTGTATGTCACCAAGTTGAACGGGATGGTGATTGTGGAGGTCACGCGAAGGTTGTTATTAGGCAGTAAAGCATCCTGGGTATCGCCGGAGACTGAGTAAGTACTGGCAAGGCCAACGGCAGAGCCCACTTCGTTTGCGTTATCTTGTTCGAATAAACCGTCTGCGACTCCCTCTTGCAGCAGATACTTAATAAGGTCAACGAGAAGGTGAATAAAGTCAATTGAAAAGCCGACCGCGCTATTGAACGCGTTCTGCCAGTGTCCCTTCCAGCGCGAGTACCAGCGGTCGGGTTCCCAGATTTGTACCGTCAGGCTCAGGCCGCCGCCCAGTTCCATTGCTAAAAACCCGCCGCTCTCGACGCTGCTGTTATTGGGGAATGTAAGTTCGAGCGTTCCGGAATTCGGAAATACTTCATACTGTACGCCCTGGAACAAGAAGGCCAAGGCCGGGCCACACAGGCCGAACAGGAATTGATAATATGCCGAGACTTTCAGCCGCGAGAACAGGATTTTTGAGCTGATGTCAATGATCGTCTCGGAACTTGCGGCGGTGGCGATTCCAGCCCTGAACTGCCCGACAACAGGAAGCAAGGGGAGACCCTCGCAGAGATTTGGAGGACTCGACGCCCCGATTGGATCGTTCCCATGATGACCTCCTTCTTGTTTATGATGGGATTCCGACCACGATTGACGATTCGATATTGCTCGAATCGTTCGGATTGCCGTTTGGGTTTTTCAGAAACTCCGCCGCAAACGCCAAGCGGCCCTGACTGTCTACCTGCGTCGGGTGATAGCCGAACAGAATTTCCGTGATCTGGGCTCCGTCTGCAACCGTATCGCCGCTTTGCAGCAGTACTTGAGAGACCGAAGAGCTTGAGTCCGTAATGATCAATTGCGTCGTGCCGTCGCTGAGGCTCTCCGTGTGATACACGAGATCCGTATCTCCGACCACAGCAGGGGAGAGTGCATTCACTGTCCCGCTGTCGGCGGCAAGCAAACCGCGGGCGCTCGATCTTCTCCCGGTGGCGGCGATCGTAAGTTTCCTGCGAGTCCTCGGATTATCTAGAATGAGCTGGTGGTCAGCTTGGTAACCGCCGCTGCGCTTTAGCGTAGACGAATGTACAGCGTAAACGGCGGTGCCGCCCACACCAACGCGAGGTCCGAGAACGATGTCGCCAAGAGAAACACGGGGCGGAATGGCGCCGGCCCTGAGCTGAGGGGAGATTGCGAGGAGTTCGAGAGAGCCCGGGCGGTCTATTCTGCCTCTCACCAATG
>JAFAUR010000277.1 GCA_019243205.1 Acidobacteriaceae bacterium
AACTCCGCCGATCGGTCCTTCGCAGGCATGAGGCGCCATCCGAATCCCCGCCGCATCGGCAAGTGCTGCCACCTTCCACAGCGCGGTGATTCCGCCAACGTGTGCGATGTCAGGTTGTAGCACGTCCACAACGCCCAACTCGATCAGTTCGTTGAAGCCGTAAGAGGCGATGAGTCGTTCGCCCGTAGCCAATGGCGTGGTAGAGCGTTTTGCGACTCGCTGCATTGCACGCACATTCTCAGGCGGGCAGACTTCTTCGGCGAACAACAGGTGAAGCGGTTCGATCTCCCGAACAAGAATCGCAGCCACGCTTGGGCTTGGCTTCGCGTGAAAGTCAACGGCGAAATCGATATCAGGGCCGAGACCCTCACGAATCGTTTCCATTGATTTCACAGCGCGCGTTAGTTTCGCGTTAGTCTCGATCCACTCCATATAGGTCGGCAGCTGGAACTTCAGTGCGGTGACACCAGCCTTCCGCGTCACGTCCCCGAGTTCCTTTGCGGCTTCGAGCGTCCAGGCCTGCGCATGGTAATAACCGCGTACGCCACGCGCATCGACCGGTCCTCCAAGGAGCTGATAAACAGGCATCCCGAGCACCTTGCCGCGTATGTCCCAGATCGCTTGGTCTATGCCCGAAATTGCTGAGCCCAGTACAGGCCCGCCCCGGTAGAAGCTGCCAATGTACATCAATTGATACAAGTGCTCCGACTGCATCGGATCACTGCCCACGATGAAATCGTGCAAATCATTCACACAGGCCATCGCTGCGGAGGCTTTCCCTTCGAGCGTTGCTTCCCCCCAGCCCACTATGCCCTGATTGGTCTCAAGTTTTACAAACACATACGGGCGATCCGAACGGGCAATCTTCTCATCGAGCGTGATTCCGAAAACCTTCATATTAGTGATGCGGAGCTCCGACCCGACATTCTCGAAGACGTTCGCACCAGGTGGCGTTGCGGATGCAAGCTCAAGGTCGCACCCGCATCCAATTCGAAACGCTCTGCTTTGGCGTTTGCTCTTTGCCACGCCGCTCTTGAGCGCTCCGGCCGAAGCCGCTAGACTTCCAAGGAATTCACGCCGTATCACAGGACCTCCTCGCTGTAGTTCGCCAGCGCCTGTTCGTGCACGTCGACGCCGAGTCCGGGCTTGTTTATAAGCGCGGCGAATCCGTCCTTCGCTGCCTCCTGGTACCCGGATGTGATCTCCGCCCGCATAGCACGATCCCGCTCAGCCGAAGGTTGCGGGACCTCTTGCGCGAAGAAGTTCGGCAAACTGGCAGCAAGGTGAATCGCGGCAAGCGTTCCTAGGGGGCCGCCGGCGTGATGAGGGCCGACTGCCACGTAATGTGTTTCGGCCACCGCGGCCATCCGTCGAATTTGCCGTATGCTGTTCAGCCCCATACTCGGCCGCAGGATGTCCACGCATCCCCATCGCAGTAGGTTCTGGAAAGTGGTTACATCATGGATATGGCGTCCAAGCCCGACTGGCATGACGGTTTCATCGGTGATCCTTGACAGTGCGTCATAGGTCAGCACATTCGTTGGTTCGTCTAACCAGAGCAGATGAATCCGTTCAAGTGCAGTAGCGATGAAGCTTGCGTCCCCAGGCGTCAACGTACCCCCCGCGTCGAGAACGAAATCCGTGTCTGGCCCTGCCACGCCTTTCAACAGGTCGATCCGTTTCCGGATTACATCCACATAAGCCTGCATGCGCCACATCGCGTCGCGTGATGGAATCGGGAACGCGAATGCGAGAAAGCCTCGATTACGCGCCTGGCGGACGGCACTCGAGAGTTGCTGCTCATCTTGTCCTTCGATGTGCGCCACCACCCGGACCTTGTAGCGCGTTGGACCACCAAGAAACTGGTAAATCGGAACGCTTGTCGATCTGCCAAGCAGATCGAGCATCGCGTTGTTCACGGCCGCTTCGACGTTTGGCGAGCCGCAGAGGCGAGAGCGAATAAATTCCGCATCGCTCGCAGTTCTCCCAAGCACAGCAGCCTTGGCTTCTGCTATGTCGCTTGCGACCGACGGGCCTCCTTCTCCATAACCGAACGCGCCGCCCTTCGCTTCGAGCTTTATCACCGTGTAACGCCGACTCGAAACCGGTTCACGAACGCGCCATGCCCGAAGCGCCGTGATCACCAGAGGATGATCGCCGTTAGTCGCCGCGGGAGCAAATGCAACCGAATCTCGCCAAAGCTTCTTCATGTTCCCTTTCTTCGGAAGCGCAATTTCGTCCGCTTCAAACGCTCGGTTCTAACCTCGGCTTTTGTTAGAGCTTTGCAAGCCGCTGCTGAGGAGACAATATATCCCAGAAAATTGCCTGTTGTGAAACAGCAGGGCTTTGAGTATCTGGGCACAGAGAGTCACAGATCGTCCTCGAATCCAGCTAAGTACTTCATAAGATCCGGCGCAGATCGCCTTCCGGATCGTCCTCCATCCGGCAGTTATTGTCGAACACCATCGTCTGGCAACGGCTCGGATCGCTGGGCGTCCAGGTTAGTCCGGGCTGGCTTGGATTCCCGGTTCGAGCGAAATTAACCCATGCAGTAGCCATCTTCATCGCCAAGGCCTGCGCCTCAGGCGTGTTGCCGGTTCCCTGCTCACAGCGCTTTGTGTTGTCGAAGAAGGCTAACTCGGCCGTATGCCAGGCGCCAGCATCCTCCAACATCGGCGATTGCCACGTAAAGTAATACTGATAGACGTGTGCGCCGTTCTGTTCGCATTTCAGCTTAACCATGCGCTGCACATTGTTCCGCGAGCTGATTCCATTCACACCATAAGACAGCAATCGAATACTCTTCTCGGGATACTTCTTCTTCATCGCCGCGATCAGCGCCGTTGCCTTCGAGTCGCCAAAGCCTCGGGCAAGGGTCGCATGCCACTCGTCTTCGCTAGGGCGCGAAGACATGCGATTCCCTTCTTCGCTGACGTTGCCGATCAGCATCGGCACATTCTTCGAGATTTCCGGGGCATCATAGAAAGAGCGGGCAGTGTCGCAAATAGCGCCAGCGGCAGATTAAT
>JAFAUR010000518.1 GCA_019243205.1 Acidobacteriaceae bacterium
CGTTTCATCAATGGATCTGGGCCAGAAGTTACCCGCAATGGTCGCGAGATGCGGGTTGCGAAACAGCGGCTCGAAATCGGAAGTCAAAATCCGATTGTAGCTGCGTCTGTGATCGAAATTATGAAAGCGATTCGCTCTTTCGGCTTAAATCCTCGGAAAGAATGATGGCTTCCGCCAGTTCGCGCATGGGTCGCCGAAGGCGCCTGCTCTCGTTACGCAACCGAAGGTAAGCTTCTTCCTCCGTGAGACTGTGCCGGTGTTGCAAGATACCTTTGGCGCGCTCGACAATTTTGCGCGTCTCCAGCTGCCGCCTCATCTCCGCCGTCTCTTCTTGGAGGCGCGCGTTCTCTTCTTCGAGCACCGATTTCGCGATCGCGCCACCCATCTGTTCACCAACAAACGTCAGGAGCGAGACCTCGTCCGGACTGTGATGATGCGGCTCCCGGTGATGCACGTTGATAACGCCAATCACCTCACCTTTGTTCACAAGCGGCACGGAAAGGAAAGCCTGATAGGTGTCTTCAATCAGCGCTTGAAATCTCTTGAACCGCTTGTCGGACGATGCATTTTCAGATAGCGCCACCACCGAGTGGTGTTCAACCACCCAACCAGTTACACCCTCGCCAACCTTTAAGCGGATGTTCCCCAAATCAACCTGGTGTGGCATCTGCGATGCGCGGAGAACGATCTCATTCGTATCGCGCTCGATCAGATAAACCAGGCATGCGTCGCATTCCGTTACCTGAACGGTAAGGCCGACTATTTCTCCCAGCATTTCATCGAGCGAAAGCTGCGAACTAACGATGTTGCTGATCCGATGGAGCAGCGTGACTTGGGAAGCGGGCGGCTCCATGATACTTGCTGTCGCCATACAAGAATGTAGAATGATTTCCGACATGACCGCAAATCAAAATATTTGATCCGTTCCATCCAGATGCAAGCCTCACGTTTTCAGATATTTATGGCGCACAACCGGAACAATCAGATGCGGACGACCGTGAACTGCTCTTCCCCGGTTACCTTCGCGGCGTCCGGTCCGATGTACATATTCACCTCAGAGCGGATACCGAACTCGGGGAGGTAAATGCCTGGTTCGATCGAAAAACACGTGTTCGAAATCAAAGGTCGCTCATCATGCGATTCCAGGTTGTCCATGTTGGCCCCTGTTCCGTGCACCTCGGTCCCTATGCTGTGGCCGGTTCGATGAAAGAAAAATTCGCCGAGTCGTCGGTCCGTGATCGCCTGGCGCGCGACATCGTCCACCTGCCAACCCTCCATGCGGAGCCCGTTCGCGATTCCGCTTTTCACGAATTGACACGCTTTCATCCGAGCATCGCGAACAACTTCAAAAACGTTTTCCATCCGGCTCGGAATAGTTTGAGTCCGTATGCCCGTCCAGGTGATGTCGTAGTACACGGCATCAGGCTGAGCGAGTTTGGCCCACATATCGATCAAAACGAGATCTTCCTCCCGGATCTCGGAGCATTTTTCGCGGCTCGGTTCGTAGTGCGGATCGGAAGCATTTGCATTGGCCGCCACGATCGGACCGTGATCCGTTGTGAGACCGGACTCTTCAAAACGCCGGCGCACGAATTGCTGGACCTGGAATTCCGTAAGGGTGCGGCCCGCCGTCAGTTCGTCGCCTATGAAGCGAAATGCATGGCTCCTAACCGAGTCAACTCGCCTGCCGGCTTCGACATGAGATGCGAACTGTTCCTCGCTTAAACGCGATTCAAACATCTGTACCAATTCAGCTGAGCTAACCACCTCCACACCGAAGCCTCGAACCAGATCGATCGTGCCTGCATCGACCAGGGACACATAAGGAATCGCGCAGCGCGGCGAAAATTGCATGGCGATTTTTTCGCCAGACGGCAGAAGGCTGCCAAGTTTTCCCACTTGATCGGTCCAGCTTGCGTATTTTGCTTTGGAACCGGGCAGCGCGTCCAGCGTACCGCTCTCGATCTGGTGAACGAGCTTTTTGGGCTCGCCCTCGCGGGGAATGAAATAGTACCAGCGGCGGGTGGCTTCCTTTTGCGGATCGAGTCCCAGAATTCGATAAGCGAGAGGATCTCGACGATGGTGGTCAAAGAACAGCCAGCCTGCCAGTTTGCTCTCGCGAAGGGCAGCTTGTATGGCTTCCAGGTGCATGCGGTGATTATGCCCGTTCCAATTCCAGCAACTGCTCGTGTGATGGCCGCGGAGTCAGAAGACTCACTGCTACGAGACTGGTCACCGACATGAGCAGGGCCGGATACACAGCATCAATGCTCCCGATTGCGTTTTTCAGGGCTGCGGGTCCGACCGCTTGAGCAACTTCCCAGGCGACGGTAACGATGGTTCCCAGCAGTATCGATGCGACAGCACCCGCGGTCGTGGTCCTTCGCCAAAAGAATACGGCCAGCACGGCAGGCGTGACCGCCGCGCCATAGACAGTGTACGCGTAAAGCGACGCCTTCAACACCGATTGGAATTGAGTGGCCTGAAGAATGGCGAACAGACCCAGCAGAATCACAATAATGCGAGAGACAATCAGCTTCTTTTTTTCGCTCGCTGTTTGATCAATAAATCTGGAATAGACGTCATGGATCAGATTCGTTGCAGGAGAGAAAAGATAGTTATTAGCTGTCGAGATCACCTTGGCGAAGATGCCCCCGAGCAGGATTGCCCCCAGCAGCGGCGGTAGATCCGATTTCGCTGTCAGAGCGATGATTTCTCTCGGTCTGTCGGTGTGAAGCGTAGAACTGGCGATCACCGCAACTGCCACAAGGAGGGATTCAAGAGTCACGGTTCCCACGATCCACCCAAAAACGGCTTTACGGGCATCGCTTTCCGATTTAGCGGAGAAAAACTTCTGATACATGCCCTGATTGCCAACGAGCAGCAGCATGGTGGGAAGAGCAAGACCAATGGCACCGCCGAGCGAATAGTTGCCAAGCACCTGAAAATGGCTCGCCGGAAGCGCATCACGCACAGCGTGCCAACCGCCTACTCGCACCAACAGGACGGGAACGGCAACAATGACAGTCAACGTTACAAGTGAACCAATCACCAGGTCCAGGTAGGCAATGGAAGCCATCCCCGCGGAAGCGGTGAAAAGTATGACGAATGACGCAACTATGTAGAGCCCCGTACCTCGACTGATCTGGGGAAAAATCAGATGCAGGATGTCACCGCCCCCAATCAGTTGATAGCTGGCGATGACAGTGTAGGAGATGACGATCGCTATGGTCGCGAGTACTCGCGCTGCTGAGTTATATCGCGCTTCCAGAAGATCCGGAACGGTAAACTGAGCGAATTTCCTCGCGCGCCCCGCGATCAACGCGACGACCAGCAAACCGATCCATCCCCCTAACGGCTGCCAAAGAGCGACGAAACCATTCTTATAAGCGTTCTCTGCTCCGGCGAGTAGGCTGCCGGCTCCGATCCACGATGAAAGCAGCGTGAAGACGAGAACCGGCCAGCTCAGGCTTCGTCCGGCTACGAGAAAATCGGCTTCGTCCTTTACTTGAAACGTTTTCAGCGCGGTAATCGTGCACAGTATGAGTACGACGGCCGACACCGTGATGATGTAAATCATTAACCGACCATATTAACTACCGGTCGAGGTACGAGGAGTGTTAAGCTTGCCGCCTGCTGCTCGAATTTTTCACGAAAGGCGCAGGGCCGTAGCCTACGAGACAGAATTGATCCAACGCGAAGAGCACAACCGACTCGAGACCTTGCGATTGTGCGAGCCCCACTTCTTTGGGCCAAGCAGTTGTGGCGTCACCAATTCCAACGAGGTGACTGCGCTGCCCGTTACTGAATCCCTTCGCCGCACTGACATTCATCGAATACGTGGATAGGTCGAGATTTCTCTCGGCCGTGAAGGAGAAGCTCTCAGTCTTTAGGCAGGTCAGATTATCTGGCACCCAGTCCCCGCTCGGATAATTAATCAGCTCGTTCAGTGGCGTGTAGTTCGTATCGGTCGGGTACAGCACTTCGTAGCGGCAGTTCGGATACGCCGCCCGTAGCGCCTGTCGAATGGCTGCTGTGTAAGCGCCGATGAGCGTGGGAAGGAAGCTCACTTCATTTGGGTATTTCGAGGGGTCTTCGGTGTTGCTGAGAATCGACTGCATCGGAGCGCCGTACCGGGACTGGAACTCCTGCTTGGTGTAGTCGTCATAAAAGGTCATTCCCGCTGCAGTTGTTCCATTCAGTTTAGGGAAGTACCACCATTGGACTTCGCCCGACTGGAGATAAGGAACCAGGCCCGCCGCATTCTGCAGCCCAGCCATGTCGAGATAGGTCTGCTTCCAAAAGGCGAGGGAGACCGGAGAGAAATTGGTCTGAATGGCAGGGGTGTTGAGAACGACCGGTGTCCCATCGAGATAGCGTTGGGCCATACCCACCTCAGAGGAGGGATCGGCATTCAACATTTCCGTGCTGAAGGCGGCGACTACGTCGAGTCCGTATCCCTTCAGCGCGGCAAAGTACGCTAGATGCCAATCGCGAGCGGCACGGTTGATTCTGGGGCTTGCATTCAGATCGGTCCGCCAAAGAGCGGCTGTGTTCACCAAGGTTTGATTCAGCGGATCGGACAGGTCCAGGTCGTATGGTATTCCGTCTGAGCCGCCATTTAGCGTTGATGAAACCGGGGTGATCTGGGTTCCTGTACTATCGGGGGCGAGAGTCACGACAATGCCATTTCCACCCGTTCCCATCGCGCGTGCCGTTATGGTCAGATTCGACCCCCTCGCACTGGCCCACACTGCGTTCGATCCGGCATTTATGAGAAACGCAAATGCAATCGCCAGCGTCTCGCTCGTTTCGTCCGGCAATACCTGGTGCTGAACGATTCCGCCATCGACCTCTAGTTCGGCAAGACCGCTCGCACTCCCGCTCGGTTCCTGTCCGGGCATGGTCACTTCAATCGTCGTCGAAGCGTAGGTCATTCCGGTTCGAACCAGCTCATAAAAAGCAAGAGCCCCCACATAGTGATTCACGCGACCGCGAAAGCCCAGTTTTTGAATCAGCCAAGCAGTACGTTCTGCCGGAAGCGCCTGGGAATGAAGGGTGTCCCAGTCCGTCGCAAGCGCTAACTGCGGTTGAGATGAAACTTCAGGAAGATCGCTCGCAGGATAGGCGATCTCCAGGAAATCGAAATAGAAACTGCTCGCACCGGTTGTGCCAGAGTGCTGCAACTGAAGCGTATGCGTTCCGGGCGCTAGAGTACCCAGGGGCAGGCGAATCAGGACGTCTTCACCGGGGAGCGCCAGGCTTATCGTGTACGGCATCGCGCCATCAATCGAGACGGCAACGGGAGCGGACGTACTTATCCGCCGTGTTCCCAGATAAAGTTGGTGCGTGCCTGATTCCGTGTAGTTGATTGTGCACCTGGCGCCGTTGGTCACCGTAGAAGTAATCCGGCTGCCCGAGAAATTGCCGCCTGCAGTTGTCCAGGTTCCGTTGTAAGTCACCGAGGGATCCATGTCTTCAATCCGCCGGCTCCCCGGACCCGCGAACTGATAGGCCTGATTCTGTCCAGTAACGGTCCAGTTCGACATCTGTACGCAGAATTCGGTCTGCTGGTAGTTTGAAGCTTGCAGGTCTGCTGACCAGGTCCAGCGCAGTTTGCGGATATTGTTTGTCGGTACTTGCATCGGGCTTGTCGGAGCCGCATCGGTAGTGCCTTGCAGATTCGAGAAGTCGAGATTGATTTCGTACGCCGCGGGAAACTGGCCGCCGCTGAAATTCGCGAACGGCTGAGCCCACGCCTGAATCGATCCAGACACGAATCCATAAACTCCGAGACGGTTCCCGTTTTCGCCGATCAAGCTGGGATAACTGTCGCTTCCGGGCCGTGGCGTAAGCGTGAGATGGATACCAGGTCCGTTCGCCGCGGCTTGGCAGGTCTCGCTTATCGAATTGATATTTGCCGCGAGAGCCGACGCGATTCCTTGTAAATCCTCTCCGCCCTGGAGTTGATAATAATAATGCTCGTTGAGCCAAGCCAAGCCAACCCGATCGCCCGGCGCCGGCGCCGTCAGCAGTGTCATAGTTGCAGACGCGAAATTATATTGGCCCACCGGTTTTGCGTTACTCGCAATATCGACGTAGTAAACAGTCTCCGACACGTCTGCGTTGGGCACCCAGATGCGCAACTTGTTCCAGGAAACAACAGGATAAAGATTGGATTCTATCGGGATGCAGCCGACTCTCTGTTCCTGGTAGCTGAGTTTCAGACCGCTGAGGTCTCCATCGGGAAGATTCCGAATCGACGGGTGCTCAAACACGTTATCGCGGTTCCACTCCACAACCGCCCAGTCGAACTGCTGTCGCCATTTCCCCGACAGCGTGAACCCTGACGAACTTGCCTGGCTGAGAGCTGCGATTGCTGACGGCTGGAAGTAATAGCATTGAAGGTCCCGGTGAGGACTCAGTTTTGAAATTTGTTCCGCCATGATATTACAGCCTCACCGTGACGGTTAGATCTCGCCCTGGACTGACGCTAGCTGCATTTGGATTAATTTGCAGAGTGACGTTGATCGACAGGTTTGCTCCCTGTGTAAGTGCCGGCAGGTTTACTCCAGAGAGAACATTCGAAATGCTGTTCTGCGGCTGTATGGACAACTGGCCGTAATCGACTCCATTTACCAGCAGATCGATAACGGCGCTGCATCCGACCGGAGCCTGGTTGACGGTAGCAAATACATCACGAACAGCATGAGCGCTTTCCACGGCCAGGGGTGGCGCAGCGTTTTGTTGGGTAGCTAGCGGCCCGCTCACCTGAAGCGAGAACTGACCGCCCGATAAGGTACGTAACCCTGCGTCCGCCGTTCCCGTGTAACAGGCCTGCGCAGTTTGTCCATCACCGAATGCATTTGTCATAAATAGCTCAGCGGCAGCGACTCGGATATCAGGCAAGTTAATCGTATGCATGAAATTCACTGAAGCCCTATTCTCGAAGAACCCTTGTGCGAATGGAACCACGAAAGTAGATGTAGATAGCGCAAGCACCGCAGTGCCTTGCGCATGGTCCGAAGCTGCCGACCCGAGAACTCCCCGAAGTACCGAGTAAGTATTCCCGCTTTGTGCCGATCCAATCTGGATCAGCTCGGATTCGACCTGCAGAATGGCACCAGGTGATAGCGACACCGGCGCCGCCGAGGTGAGAGTAAGTGCGGCACCTGCGGCATTAATTGAGGAGCTCAACGTAACAATGCCTGCGGCGTTCAATTCGTTCCAGTGATGCAGCTGGAGTGTTCCGCTGGTCACCGACGCCAGATCCGTTTTAGCGGGGAACCCTATCTGGCTGAGCAGAACGGTGCCTCCGGAAACGTTAGAGCCTGGCGTGCCGGACACACTCAGAGTAAACGTGGGTGCTGGAGCAAGCCCTCCGTCCGGAACGGATTGCCCCAGAGTCCAGCGAGTCAACGGGCACAGATCCGGAGTACCCTCCACGTTGTTGACATTCGCTCCCCGCCCAGAGATCTGAATCGTCGTATTTGCCCGAAAAGGAATCTCGAACTGCACTGGGCTGCTCGATGAGACAGCGGCAAATTTCCACGACGGCTCGACAACAACGAAAATGCTGGAATTGTCGGGCGTAGTCGACCAGTTCGGGGTCACGGTTAAGGTGGTCGCGTCGTTACTGGTGATGATCCGCTCCTGACCTCGCCCCGTGCCTTCAATAATCCTCGCCACCATCGCGTTGTAAACGCCGGGATTGGCACCCATGTCGCTGTTCGAGATCGTATTCGCTGAAGCTCCGGACACGGTAAACGGTCCTGCAGCCTCTATCCTGTAATAGAAGTTGACATGATCAAAATTCTGATCAGGTGGCCCGACCGCGAGGTTGGGCAAACCGGTATCATTGAAGCTAACGGGACCTGCGATAATCGGCACGCTTTGTGCAATCCGGTACAGCAATTGCGGCGTAGTGCCGCGGTAGACATTGAATCCTGCCGCGGGCGCTTGAAAGCTGAGGCCCGTCAGAGTGACACAATTAGTGTTCGTTCCTGTCGGAACCTTGGCCGGAACCGTAAAAGAAACCGGCCCCTCGTTGCCGCTTGCATCCACCGCGCTCACGCAATAGTAGAAGCTCTGATTTCCCGGAAGACTGCCGCCGGTGCTTTGAAAACTCGGCGCAAGGTCCAGTAATGGAATACCTGCGATCGCGGCACTTGGCCTGTTAGGAACGGCAAAGTTAACGGTGATGGTGTCGGTTGCGCTTCCATCGGTTTGCGCCTGAACGAGCTCACTTACTCCAAAATCGAAGAACTCGAAACTGCCGCGCGAGTCGTCATGTGCGAGACTCCCTATTAGCGGCCGGGGAGTATCAAGATTTGTTCCGGGTTGCCGGCCAGCTCCGGCGAGAACTGCAGGATTGTCGCTATACCATTCATCATCGTGGATCTGCGCCATGATCGTGACTAACTCGTAATTCATGGACGGCGAAAGCTTAACTACTCGGAATGGTAAACGCGAGAAACCCTCCTTGAGATAAGTTACAGCGATGATGTCTCCAGGCCGTATCTTCAAAGCACGGAAGCTCGTTTGAAACTCAACGAAAAGATTGCCCTTCGTTGACTTGTCAATCTGCCGCAGTAATACCCGGGTCGCCTGGCTGAAGTTTGCGATTCCCAAAGCGGTAGATTGGGTGCTGTTTTCGTAACCAATCAGCACCGAATCGTCGGCATCAACGATCGAGAGACTGTCCTGCTGATACTCGTTCCATTCATCCTGAAACTCCACGCTGATCCGATTGGAGGTCTCAGCCACAGTTCGCGAGGTCACCCTGAACGTTGATGATCCGTTCGGGCTCCGCGCTATGCCAGAAAACGGTGCCGAGGCATCGCTGAATTCGTAGGCTGGCCACCCTCCGTTTAGTGACTCAACCGAATTGCTTCCGTCTGGAAGAGCAGCCTGCTGAGCGGCCAGCGTAGTCTCTGGTACTAACTCGAGCAGGCCGGTGGCCCCATAGCGCAGCATCAGGCTCGAAGCAACCCGGATACCGCGTATGACGGAAGCCGCGCTCTGGCGTTTTGTCAGAAGCAGATTGCAGCCATAGCGCTGCACTTGGATGGCGTTTCCGTTTATATCAGAGGCGGGGATCGAGGTCTGGCAGAATGCCGCCGACCCCGCGAAGGTCGCGAGGTCCATGTCTGAAGGAGACCAGCCGCATCGACGCAGAATGTCCAGAATCACCCACGCAGGGTTGTTAGTCCAGCTCTGTGCGAGAAAACTGCCATCCAGATTGTATGTGGCGATCTGCAGCCCCTGCATGAGCACCTCGACAGTCGGGGTGGATGTACCGCGGCTGATCCGGTTCGGTACAACTATGGAAAGCACCGCCAGGCTGCCATATGGATCGCCCAACGGATTGCCATTCGAATCGGTGAAATCCAGGTTGAAGCTGCCTTGCCGGGTTCCAGCGGTCGTGAGTTGATACCAGCCGGTCGCGGTCATGTCAGTACCTGCTACGGCCACCGGGATCTCCACATCATTGACGATCACCTTGAGAATCCCCTGGACGGGCCCCACGCCAGCAAGAGCCTCCATGTGCGTGAGATTCCCGTCGTTCCTCGCGAAGGTGACCGGAGCTTTCAACCAGCCCGTTCCGTAGACCATCGGCACCGGGTCGTTGTATTTCGCGGAATTATCGATCAGCGGAGACACGTGCGAGGTCTTGTCACCGGAAGTTCGAACCATGATTGCCGAAGGGACAAATTCGAAACCGCCATATCGGGAGGTGTGATTACCGATTGCATCGGTACTAAACATTCCCCGCTGCTGGCACTGTGACCTTGACTTGTCGCACGATGTAAAAGCAGCCCCGTTATTTAAGTTCCCGGCGCCGCCAGGCACATCTGCCGAGTAACCGCATTTATAGAAGCGAGAGTAGCTGCCGAATGCACCCCCGTCGCGCGCTTCCGTTCTCTGATTAACCGTGGAAGGGAAACTCCAGGGACATGACCTCTGGATGCGGATGTCGGGAATCGGAATTCGTTGCAGGCTCAGCCTGTTCTGGAAACTGAGCGTGAAAGAATTCTCAGTGATTTCGTCCGGATCGCCTGCAACACCGCGAAACAACACCGTGCTTTCGGTGGTAACCGTTCCACTGGGGAGGTCAGCAAAAACGAAGTAAACCGTCAGCTGCGATCCCTTGAATCCTGAGGAACCGCCAGGAGAGCTCGCATTCAACTCCGATAGGAACGAATCAGCATTCGCCAGAGTGACCGAGAGCTGCGAGATTCCATCCATCGCATCGTCGGCAGAAAGTTGAAGTTCGAACAGGTTATGCTTCAAGATTCGAGCCAAGTAACTCTGCCCGTTGAAGGTAATGCTGTGGGTACTCCAATACTGGGCCATGCCCGAAGGGAGGACGCACTCGAAGAGCAGGAGCGGAGCGTCGCTTTCGGGCTCTTGCTTGACCTGATTGATAGTCGGCATCTTATTCCTGTTCTAGAGAGCTGTCTCGATACTTACGACTACTGCGTAGAGGTTTGGCGCTTCAGCTGTCACCGCTAGTTGGTTACTCGCCCAATGCGACTGGGGATAAACGCAACCGGACTGCGCATTGGCTCGGTAGCGTGAAGGCGCGATCTGCGGCTCGAGTTGCGGCCCGAATAGCTGCAGCT
>JAFAUR010000723.1 GCA_019243205.1 Acidobacteriaceae bacterium
GCTCTTAGGTGCCTCGCAGTTCCACCCGCCGTCTTCGAGCTGCTCGGCCAGCAGTCGCGCAGCCAATTCGTCGTTCGGTTCCTTGAAATATGCCGCCAGCCCGAGAATTCTGCCGTTGATACAAGGCTCCGTTTCACCCTGGAAGAAAGGCCGGTTATTGTGCCACTTGAACGTCAGTCGATCGACGCGGTCGATCATCTTGCGCGCCTGCGGGCTAGTGGGGTCGAGACCGAGATCCTTCAACACCACGAGAGCGTAGAAGGTAATCAACAAGCCCGCGTTCTCCTCCGCCCCGCCCCATTTGCCGGCACGAGATTGGCGGGCGAGAAGTTCCGCTCCCCAGCCTTCCGTCGCGACACGAGCGCGCTCAGCCGCAATTACCGGGCGCGCTTCACCGGTCAGGTCCCTCATCACCTGCCAGCGCATCGCTGGATCCGCATCGAGAAGCCATTTGATTTGCGCCGGGCGCGGAGCATAATCTTCAAGGCGCATGCGGATAGCGGGTCGAATATGAGTCGTTAGCTCGGGCATTGGACGAACGATTGGTGCCGTTATGTGCGTACACTTTCAGGGGCTTTGACACACATCGAGTCGATGATTTCCTGCGCAGTCACAATCGCAGTGGCGTAGTTCGGAATATTGATGTCGAGAGCAGCGTGCATATTTTCATCCGACAAGTCTGCGATCGCGTCTTTCACCACGGTAACCTCATAGCCAAGCTCAGCAGCAAAGCGAACAGTTGACTCCACACACGTGCTTGCGATCAGTCCGATCACGATCAGCTTATGAATCCCATGTCTTTTGAGAAGTAAATCCAAGTCGGTATTGGCGAACCCGCTGGAACACCAATGTTCCTGTGCCACGATATCGCCCGGCTGAGGTGCGAATTCAGAACGGATCTCCCCACCCCAGGTTCCCTCTTCAAACGTCCTTCGTGACCAGGCCCGCTTCTGAATGGGAGCAATATACTTCCAGCTCTCATAGTCACCAGGACGATATCGATGATGCAGCGCATAGAAGACGCGAAGCTCCGCCTTCCGCGCAGCATTCAGGACTTGCAGCATGTGAGGGACACACTCGTTTGCTTCTGCGACGGTCTTCAGACGATCCCATACTTTGCCACCCTCCGAAATGAAATCGTTGTACGGATCGATCACAACAAGTGCGGTGGATTGTTTGTCAAGCATTAGATTCGCCATATCAGTTCCTCAGTGGCCGTGAACGCAGCCTCCTCAAAGCTCATCCCAGTCTCATGGCGTCACGTCGACAGCCACTGTGCTGACCAGCCGGCAACCCGATCACGACGATTTTATTGCCTAGACTCTGCTCGATCCCACGGCCGGGTCTCCGCATCGAGAAGCCGCGTCAAAAAACGACGGCCGAAGAGTGCCGCAGGAGCGGCACGCATCCACATCAACCACGACATTGAAGTAGCTGAAGTGCTTACTAAGTCTGGGAAGCGGACTCACGCCGAGGCAACAATCAACCGCGCGGGAGACTTCGGTACGTCTAAGAGTTCGCGAGCACCAAAACCGGCTTCATCTAACATCTTGCTGTATTCCGACATGGTGTAGGCGTCGCCGGCTGGCGTGTTGGCAAGCATCATCAATGAGAATGCGGCGGCTATTGGTGGCGAAATGCGATCATCGTTCGGAACGAACTCCAGTGTCAGCATACGGCCGCCGGGTCGCAATCCCGCATGGAACCGCTTCATCAATGCAATGTTGTCCTTAACATCGAAATGATGGAACAGATTCGTCACGATCACGGCGTCGTAGCCGCTCCCGAGTTCAGTGGTAAACGCACTGCCGGGTAACAGCGAGATCGGGACTCCCGCGGCGCGTGCGTTCTGAGCCGTCACTTCCAAGACGCTCGGAAAGTCGAGTGCAAGGATCTCGCAATCAGGGGCGAGCCGGGCGACAGCGATTCCGAACAGTCCGTGACTGGCGGCCACATCGAGGACCTTTGTCGGCGTGCCTTCGCGCAGAATTACGCTCGCGATAAATTCAGCCGCCCCGGCCATCATCGGATGCATGGTTTGTGCGAACGTCACCCACTCACGAACCTCTTCGCCGGCCAGAGGTTCGTCGAGCGCAGTCCGGTTGCGGCGAATAGTCTCGGTCAGCAGATGTGAGGCTTCCATGAGTTTCTCGTTCATCAGGAACGGCAATGTGGGCGCCATGCTGGCGGGAGAGCGGGAATCCAGAAACACCGCACTGGTGAGCGTGTGGGAATAGTGGTCGTTGGTCTTGGCTATCAACCCGTTAACGGTCAGAAAGTCGCACAGAATGCGCACGCCTCGCTCCGCGACACCTGTCTCCGAAGCCAATTCCGCGGCAGTGAGCGGGCCGCTACCGAGTTTGTCAAACACGCCCAGCTCGACCGCCGCTTTCAATGCAGCGCTGCGCTGGTGCGCAGTTATCGTTTCCCAGATCAGCGTAGGATTCGGCTCTGACATCCCAGGGATGATATCAGCTTTTTCGCAGAATATCGCAGAACCCATCCGATGACGTTCTGCAGTGCCGGTTCCGAAGTTGACAAACCAGTAAGTTATGGCCGGTAGTTTGTGATCGAGAAGCTATCCGCGAACTTCAGCTACGGTTCTAACATTCACCGCCGAGTCTTCCTCGCGAAGAAACAAGCCGGTACAACCGGTACGTCCTGCTTCACTAAGTCGGAATTTTTCAATGGATCGATATCAATAGTTTGGGCGGTAAGTTCCGGCGGTAAGGTTTTTAGCCAGCCGTTCAGTGAGAGCTCCATAAACGTGTCCGTCTTGAACATCTCGAGAAAGACCAGGTCGGTATTGCCAGTATTTTCGATGTAGTGCGGCAACGTCTTCGGGATGTAACCCACATCCCCCGCCTCGAAATCCTGCGTGCGCGCCAGTGTCCCGTTAAAGAATACGGTCATTCTGCCCTGCCCGCCGATGTAGTATTGCCATTCGTCCTGGTTCTGGTGCCAATGCAAGGAGCGCAATCCACCTGGGTGCACGATGCCCTGAGGGAAAACCAAAGATCGCCCACGCCTACGTCCGCCACGAACATCCTCCCGTGGTCGTCGATATTTGTAATGCGGGCCTTGCCGGTTGGCATGATTGCCCACTCGGCGGTCGCATGCCAGTGCAATTCGCGGACGCCTCCCGGAGTAAGCCGCATGTTGACTCCCGCGAGTGTCGTCGATATGGGAAATTCCCTTACTCTGACTTGCCGCGCCCAGCCGCCCGGTTGAATTCTACGATGCTGCGTTGAGAACGTATTCCAGAAATTGGGCCGATTGCCTTGGTCCGTAGCCCGCGGTACGTCGGCGTCAGGTTGCACGGAGGTGATAGGTTTGTTGCCCGGTCCCGGATTACTGCCACTCTGCCCGTGTTGTGCCCCCGAACGTGCTGAAGGTTTTCTTGCCCCCTCACGCCACCCGAGGCCATCAGCGCTCCCGCAACCGCGGCTGAAGTAGTCATTCAATGGCGGCGATCCAAGGATCTCGGATTATTCCCGGACGATTCCGGAGCTTTTTTCTCAATCATGGTAGTTGGTGGTGTCGGTACTTACATTTGCGTTCATGGCGGGCATGCTCAGTTACACTGCGAACTTTGCGATTACTCGTAAGTCTTTGTGGGGATGAAGAGCTGTCGGCGCCGATTTTCTGTTGCTATTGCGATGTGCCGTTTTGCATTTGTCTTCAGTCTACGGGGTCGTGCCGTGTTGTTACTTTGGGCTCAGAAAAGTGCTGGGAGTCGCGATGCGCCTGATTGAACTTGATGCTCGCGCTCAAACTCCTGCCGGAAATCCTGTGGTAGACCTTGATCCTTACGTGCCGGGTTCGCCGGGCGCATCCCACGCGAGCCTCGACCTCCGCGTCCCCGGTCCGAACCC
>JAFAUR010000786.1 GCA_019243205.1 Acidobacteriaceae bacterium
AAGCGCCTGGTCGGTGATGCGCAAAAAGGACTGCTACCTCACCGCCCTGTTTCGGCGTGTGTCAGTGAAAGGTGGCCGCAAGAAGGCAGCGCTCGCAGTCGCGCACCGCATGCTGATCATCGCCTGGCACATTATCCAGGAGGGCACAGTCTATGAGGAACTTGGTGGCAATCCCTATGATCGGCTGCATCCCGATCGCAGTGCGCGCCAATTGATCAAGCGCCTTGAGCAGATCGGCTTTCAGGTTGCAGTCAAAAAGGCGATGCCGGAATCCGGCCCGACGGCAGCTGACACATGCTCAACGCCAAAAAAGCTGTATCTGAAAATCGCACCACCACAAAGGATAAGCCAGCAGATGCGCCGCCTACACGCGTACCAATGAAACCGGCTGATCCGAAGCTATGTCCGCGCTGCGCACGTTGGGGCATTCCCTGCATTCACGCGCGCAACGCAAGGTCTTGCCTGGAGCGACAATTCCCTACGACAAAACTTCAACAACTTAGGTAGAAGTTTTCGAAGGAATACTGGTGCGAATTGTCTATCAACAACTTATGCGGACAAGGCGAACAATCCTGTACATACAGCACCATGGAGTATCAGCAACTTACCGAAATTCCGTTCTTAAAGTAGGAATTGTCGGAATGGAACTCGTTCCTACAATTCGGCTCCTTCATCTGGTCTGAAATATCCTTCGCGATGAACCCAGCTGCAATCCAGCTGGACGTTTACGCGGGGTGAAATTGTCTCTTCAAGAGAAGAAGCGTATCGCTCGGGAATCGTCCCGAGCTTTTGGTTCGCTCGAGCTTGCAGGCGATATTCTGCACCGAACTCAACCGGACCTGGTCGTCAGTCGTAATGAATTCCGGCAAGCAGAGAGCATCACGCTCATTCGCGAAAAACGCGACAACCGGAATCAAAGCATTTGCTTTGCGTCGCGGCCGTTTGTGCTGTGCGGGCTGCCGGTCCGCCGACTGCCGAAAGGGCAACTTCTATATGAACGCCGGAACGGGCGGTTCACTCTCCAGGTGACCGGGCATCCCGAGTTCGGCGTACCGTTCGGGCAGGACCGAATGGTGCCCATCTTTCTCGCAACGATGGCAGTCCGACAGCAAAGCCCGGTACTGCGGTTCAAGAGTGCGGCTCAGATGCTTGAGACTTTCGGGATGCAGAAAGGCGGGAAGGAGTACCGAAGGCTGATCGCGGCTTTCGAGCGCATTTTCGGCGCCACGATTTTCTTCGGCACGCACGAAGACCGTCCGGCGGCGCGGGTCATCAGAAAGGGGCGGTTCAACTTCCTCCGGGAAGCCAAGCTCTGGTACTCGCGCGACATCGAGACCGCTGTTATCGGAGAGGAACCTCAAAACGAAATCGTTCTCAGTGATGAGTTCTTTGATGAAATCAATGCCCATCGCATCCCGACCGACCTAGAAGTGGTGAAGCTGCTGATCAGCTCGCCGGCAGCGCTCGACCTTTTCATGTGGCTGAGCTACTTTTCGTTTACTGCGAAAGGCGAGGAACGCATTCCATTATTCGGTCCTGGCGCATTGACGGCACAACTGGGCTCGGTCGAGTACGCCCGGCCCAGGAAGTTCCGTGAGCGGCTCGAACACTGGCTAGACTCGATACGGCAACTCTGGCCCGAGTGCCGAGCCAGCATTGCGCCAGACGGAAGCGCTCTTATCATTCGGAATGCAAGAGCCATCGTCACAGGAGAGTCACGTGCTGCCTCCTGATTCGGAACCGGCCCTCGTGCGCTCGGACGAAGTCGGTTGGAACTTACTCCAAAGCTGCCTCAGCCTTTTCGGTGAGATCTTTGGGAGACAAGGGAACAGTCCCAGCGGAGCCAATTCCAGCTCATGCCCTGCCGAGCGCCTGCGAGCGCTGGTAATGAGCATCGCCGACGGCCCACTCTCACGCGCTGCTGCCGATACGACCCTGATGGTCAAGATCGAGGCCCGTATATGCGAGTCGGGAGATCTCGAAATGCAGCAACTCGTTCAGCGTTATCTCTCGGAATCGTGAATAGTTGTTCAAACATGCTAGGGCTCCGCCCTCGCGCGAGTACAAGCCGCGTCCCCCAGGCTTCCGCGCTTCGTTTGTGCAGCCCTCCGCTGCGCTTCGTCCTTTCCGCTTCGCTACAAGGATGGGCGATTCCCCTCAGCTTGACGCTTGCAACCCCGGACCTCACCGGTCAGGCAGAGGTTACATTTCGCAACCCAATTTATTTAAGAAAGGAGCAAACCCAATGAACATCAATCGAGTCACACTCGTAGGCTTCACCGGCAAAAATACCCGAAATAGCTCCACCCAGAATGGAAGGCACATAACCAGGTTGTCTGTCGCGACAACGAAGCGCTACAAAGATCCCGCGGGCACTTGGCAGGAGAAGACGCAATGGCATCGTTGCGTGGCGTACGGGCCGGCTGCCGATTCCACAGCCAAGATCCAGACTGGCACGCATGTATTCAAAGGCGAGCTTGTTCATCGCGAGTATGAGCGTACTGTCGAAACCGAAAACGGACCGGTGAAGATCCAGTGGCCGCTGACCGAAATTGTTATCGATGCCATTTCAGTCCTTGACCGTAAAGCCAAGCAGGGAAGAGAAGGGGTCGCATAAGCGGCCTCTTCGAGATCTCTATGCGCAGAGCGTCCTTGTACTCTCTCGATTGCATTTGCGGTCAACCCATCGAGAGTGAGTCCAGCACACTCGTCTGTCCCAGTTGCCAGCACCTACTTGTCATCGAGTGCCCAGCGCCTCAGGCGAATCTTCGCGATTTAGAAACATCGAAGCGCGGATCCCACTTGAAGACGGAACACGCAGACCGAGCTTAAAGCAATTCGAAAGCCGATCGGAGTCGCGACTGGTCTAGAGGTGTGATGCGGGGTCCAGGATCAGCTCGATCTTCTCCTGGTCTAAGCCCTCTAAATCGTTTTCACTCATGTGTCCCTGCTTCACAAGAGTGGCAAGGACTAGCGGGAGCACGGAGTAGCGACAATCGTACTTGCGCGCAAACTCCAACCACGCATCACCGAATGCATTCGGCCGTCCACACGAGTGAGTCTGGCGGTCGGGCGATTTCTGTCTGCTGGCGGACTCGTCAACACTGATTGAAATTTGAAGGTCGAAGTCTGCCGGGAGAACAAATAGCATTGCTCTGCTACCCGCATTTCGAGATGAAGCTGTTGGGCGCTGAACGTGTCATTGTAGACATCAACAAGCTTCGCGATTATTGCCTTAGCCTAATCCATCCTCGGTGTGGAGACAAAGCACGTGTCTTTGCGTCCTCTTTGGCGAGCCATACTAGTTGGGCAGAAATCGAAGAGTGTGTCACCGAAGGCAATCGTAAGGTCGGTAAAATGCGGGAGGAGGTTAAAAGTGTGTCGGATTGGCAGGCCCGTGCTTATGGTCACTACAAGTGGATCGTGGCAGATCCCGACTTGCTGGGCGGCAGATTGGCCGTGCGTGGCACCAGACTCTCTGTTTCGTTGATTCTTGAATGTCTGGCGAATGGGATGACTGTCGACGACATCAATGAATCGTACGCTGGCGCGTTTCCGCCCGAGGCCTTACCCGAAATTCTGCAACTAGCCTCCGAACTCACCGGCGCCGTCCATCGTGGCTGCTTGATGCCAACATAGATGTCCATCTCGTCGCAACCCTGTCGAATCTTGGTGTAATAGCTGATACAGCGGCGAACCGCGGTTGGAAAGCTCTCTCGAACGGCGAACTCGTCGCAGCAGCCGTCATGGCCGGATTTGATTGCGTACTGACTCGTGATCAGTTATTCGCTGAATCCGCCGCAAGAGCGCTCAAACTTTACCAGAATTTCGCGGTTGTCCTCGTAACTCTGCCGCAACAGCGCTGGCCCGTTTATCGCCAACGGTTTCGGCACGCTTGGTCTATATCGGCTATAGTTGTGTGTAGTCAAAACTCCATCATCTTCCAAAAGAATGACGTCGACGTTTGCCTCCAACCGTGTTACGCCACTTACCTGTCGGTGATGTGGGGCCGAGCCGTTCCCGTAACCTGTTACGGAGCGTTGAGTCAACTTGTTGATTCTGCTAAACCA
>JAFAUR010000841.1 GCA_019243205.1 Acidobacteriaceae bacterium
TTTTCCTCCGCCGTTTGCCGAATCTTTCGCTTTGCGACGTCTAGCGCTTTGTGAGAAGTTGTACGCCTGCGAGCGCGCCCTCGAAAACCTGCCTCCTCTCCCCTCCCTTGCCGATCATTATCTGCTTGAGTTCCAGAGACAGTAAAGGGCAGGCTACATGCTGTCCCGCTGGGGCTCTCTGATCGGAATGTATTTTCGTGCGAGATCAAGTTCCCAGGGTTTCCCATAACTGCGCGTCGAGTACCGCCAACTTGCAAGGCCTCTGAGCAAAGACTTCCCCCATCGCGGCGTTGAGTAATCCTGAACCGTCGGGAACCGGCATGAGACGACTTTCGCGAAATCCTTCACGCGCTGGCGTATGCGCGGAGACAACCAGGGAGCGTCCTGGTGGCACACGTAATTGATCCATTGCGGCTGGGTCCACTCCTCCGGCGTACTGGGGAGATCGGGGCCGTTTGGTCCGTAGCTGTTGAGCACAGGAAGCAAAGGAGCGGAGCTGGCGGGATTCCGCACCGCACGGTCTCGCTGCGGAGTGGGGCTGTAGAAGTACAGAATTACCTCGCAACCAGCATTGATTCGTTTGATGCGTCGTATAAACTCCAGAGTCTTTTCGATCTCGCCCTCGGGATCTTCCGGCCCCCCGAGTACAAAAGAAAACTCCGGGATGATGCCGTATTCCTTGCACAACCGTGCTACTTCCAGCGTGTGCTCGACTCGTGATCCCTTGCGCATGCGTTTTAAGACTTCGTCGCTGCCTGCTTCTGCCCCGATATAAGCCATAGTGAGGCGGCTCTTTCGAAGTAACGCCCAAGTATTCCTGGAGAATCGGGCGAGGGTGTCAGCCCTTGCGTAGCACCACCACGGCATCTCTGCCGAGGCCAGGACATCCAGCACAGGTATCGCGGCCCGTTCACTATCGAAGAAGTTGTGGTCATAGAACTGCAACGCGTTTGCGAAGTACCGGTTCTTCAGAGTGTCTAGCGCTTGGTTTAGGTGCTGTGCTGGTTCTGGCGACGTGAACCCGTTGAACATTGAGACAACCCCGCAGAATGTGCAGTGATAGCGGCATCCAACAGAGGCCTGGTGTACTGCCGTCCGCGTTCCCATAAAGCTCGGGCGGAGATAGGCGTCTAAGTTTCTTAACCGGTGATACGGGTACGGACCTGCGCCCTGAGGCCCCCGAAGTTTGCGGTCCGGATTGTGAATGATCTCGCCTCGATCCTTCCATGTAAGACCGGCAACCGTGCGTAGAGGCTCCGGGCTGGTCGCAGAGCTTGAGTCGGGTGAATCGGAGGCCAGAGGGCTACCGCAATCAGGCAAACGCGCCAGCAAGTCCAAAAACGTCTCCTCACCCTGACCCCGGACGACATAATCAACGTAGGGCGCGTTGATTGCCGCGTCGGGATACAGCGTGGGGAAATAGCCGCCCCACACGATGGGAATGTCCGGTCGCGCGGAGCGAACGGCGGATGCTAGATCGATAGCGGGCGCAATCTGCGGGCCGGGCATTACGGTGAAGGCCACCAAGACGGGATCCTCTTGGAGAGAGGTGAGAATCGATGCTCTCGCATCCACATCGAGATTCCCGTCAATGATTTCGTAGTCGTATATTTCTTCCAGGGCGGCTCCTAGCGCCAATACGGAAAGCGGCAAACGAACGCTGTGCGGCCGGCACATGCGGGGGTTTACGAGAACCACCTTCGACCGTTTCATCTCCGCCTCAGCTCAACCGCGCACAGTGAATCGTCATGATCTCGTTCCCGAAATTACGGTGCAGTACCGGTTCCACCGTCAGCCCGTTTTTCTTGAGAGCGGCTAACATTCCAGGATCACCGTCGGTCGAAAGCAGGATCAGCGCGCGACCGCCCGGCGAAAGAGACTGGGCGAGGCCTGCTGCGAAGCGTTCGAAAACGTCGATCGAACGCCACGCCAGGTCAAAGCGGGTCTTTGGCTCGCCACGGAAAAACGGCGGATTGAAAGTGATCAGGTCAAAGCGCCGGCCTTTCACGGGAGAGAACAGGTCGCCTTCCAGGACCTCGATTCGATCTTCAAGCGTGTTGAGGACAACGTTGGTCTTCGCACAGCGCACTGCTTCCGGATTCAGGTCGATCGCGGTTACGCGGTAGCCTCGGCGTGCGGCAAAGATCGCGCAGATACCGGAACCGGTGCCCATATCCAGA
>JAFAUR010000980.1 GCA_019243205.1 Acidobacteriaceae bacterium
GGCCGCTCTGGCAGGATGGATTTTTGTTCTTTGCTGCAGTGGTCGTGCCTACCTCGTGGCAGGCGTCATCGTCACAATCGCGGGAGTGCTGGCGTACCTCTTGCGTGCCAAGCGGAGGCGCGAATGGCCATTCGGGATCTGAGCCCGTGGAAGCAAGATGGTCCAAAGCTAACCCTTCAGCCTTACATAGGATCGCCTCGTTTTCCCGTTTGTCGCATTCGTTTTGGTTGACTCACCGACCTGAGCCAGGTCCTCGAAATGGCTGCACACCGATTGACTGGTGGTGAGCGAAGTCTTCGCTTACGCGGTTGAATTTCCGAGAACGACAACCGACCAGCATTGGCTGCAGCGTACGGCGAACAGTACGCCGGCACTCGTTGCCTCCACGCCATTTTTTCCGTATTCGTGCGCACGATCAGACCGTCCTCGCCGTACAGCCGGTACACGCGTTTAGCATTCACTGTGATCCTTCGCGCCGCAATGCACTGTCAAGCGTGATGAAAAGGTCTGCGAACTGGGTTCTCCGGGATGCCGCGAAGATCAGGATGACGGCTCGGGATCGTCAGATTCCTGTCGCATTGGCGAGTGAAGTATGCTCCTAATGAGGAGGCGATCCCATCATCGACTCAAGTTGTGCATGGCCGAACAACTATCCGGAGATCTACAAACAGACCCGTGGCGGCTTTGAAATCGTGCACGAAATGGTTGTCGGACTCCTGTGCCTTTTCGTCATAGCAGGCTCAGTGGGCGCTCAGTCGCTCGATTATGAAACCTACAAAGCTACGGTCGAGCCTATTTTCCTCAAGAAGCGTCCGACCCACGCACGGTGTGTCGTTTGTCATGTCTCTGCAAACCACGCATTTCATTTAGAGCCACTCAACAAGGGCGCGACCACCTGGACTGACGCGCAATCCCGCAAGAATTTCGAAACGGTATCACAGTTGGTCAAGCCGGGGGAGCCGCTCTCGAGCTTGTTGCTGATCCAACCGCTCGCCCATTCTGCAGGTGGAGCAGAGTTCCACTCCGGAGGCCGACAGTTTGCGTCGCAGGATGATCCCGATTGGCAGGCGATTGCGGCCTGGGTGAAAGCGGCACATTAAGGCAGTATCATGGTGCCATTCCTTTTCGGCACCTCGCCCACGGCAATTCGAGCCACCTCGGTTAATGTTTGGGTCTTCACGACTGAAACGTAGTTTTCACCTGCGTTCGCCACGTAAACGAACTGGCTGTCTGGCGTGAACGTCAGCCAATCTGGCGTTGATCCTGTTGCCACGTTGCCCAACAATTTCAAATCGGGCAGCGAATAAGCAAATACGCCGCACGCTAGCGAGCTGTTCACCCAAAGCATCTTGCCGTCAGGTGATATGCCAATTCCGTGCGATGGGGCGTCACTATGCGCATGCCCCCGCCGCGGAGTATCCGGCAACATGACCCGTTGCGTCTCTTTACGCGTTTTGAAATCTACGATTGCGAAGCCGTGGACGTTTGAGAGCTGCACAAACATTCGAGCAGTTGAGCCGTCCGCCGCCCGTTCCAACGCAATGGGCCGCACACCCTCGTCGAACCCGATATCCCAGACGGGCTTTAGTGCACTCTCATCAATGACGGTAATGCTCTTGCCGACAACCGATCCAACGACAACAAATTTGTCATCCGGCGTCACATAGACGTTATGCGCGTTGCCTTTCACCGGAATAGTTTTCACATTCCTGAGGGTCTGCGCGTCTATGACGTCCACGGCGCCCGGCGCTGTTACAATTGCCGCGAATATGAGGCGCCCATCCTTTGAAACCGCAATATTGTTGGGATGCCCGCTAAGTGGAATTTTGCTAACCAACCGTGCATCCTTGGTCTCCACCACCCAAACCGAGCTATCGGCCTCACAAGTGATATAGGCGCGCGTACCCTCAGGCGAAAAGGCGACGCCGTGCGCAGCTTCAAGATCCTTGATCTTCATGACTATCTTGTTCGTACCTGGATCGATCACATCCAGGTCGTCACCAGCGCTGTTTGTCTGGTAAATGCGGACCGAGCTAGCCAGCAGCGGCAATGCAAACAATGGAGATAAACACAATGCAGTTTTCATCATTCAAGCCAATGTTGGTAGTCTATATCGATTCTGACGCAAATCTCTGATTCGATCCCTCCCGAACGTGACATGCGCTCTATGTGAGAACAGCGGTGTTCGTCGGCTGGAACGGTTTGTCCAGCTCGTCCGCATGTCGGACAGAGAGACACCGATTTGATTTCGCTTCTGTTTAGCAAAGGTTATTCCGCAAGACGGAGATTGTCCTTCCCCAACAATCGATCCGGACAAAGACTTGCTCTGCGGCAATACGTTCATAGCGGTGATAAACGCCGCCGGCTTTGGGGTGCAGCCAGAATGTCCTCTATGCCCAGTGACTGAACTCTGGTCCAACGGCGCGGATGCCCCCGACTTTCCGGATTTGGAGGAAGCGAAACGCGCGCAATTGCGTTCGCTCAATGCAGATCCAAGCTCCCTCAGAGCCCACTGTCTTCTGGGCAAGCTCTATCTTCGCTCGAATGAAAATCTCGAAGCCGCAAAACGATTTCAACTCGCCCTGCAATCCGATCCCAAGATTTTGCCTCGTTGAACCAACTTGCGATAGCCTTATCGCAGACTCGGACGGCAGCAGGAGGATGCGGATTGCGTTCGGCGGCTGAAAACTCTCACGCTCACCCGCAGCCGGGGAAGCGGAAATCGACAAGTTCGAATTGCTCACCAATGACTCTGTTCAGGAATCTTTGCGAATGAACCGTTTAGAAATCGCCTGCCTGCTCACTTTGGTGTTGACCCAAACTGTTTTTGGCCAGGACACGCGTTATCGACCAAACAACCAGTTAATCCCCGCACCGGAGTGCCTGAGTTTGAGAGGTGCTTGGCAAGGAGAGCACGCCGCTTGCGATGCGTCAACTCATGACGCATGGCTGAAGGATATCAGCCATTGGCGGTTCGAGCGCAAGATTCGCATTGGTTTCGACGGTTGGCGTTATGCTGAACCCGCCCTGAAGTGGGCCCAGAGCAGTTTCATCCAGCCCCAGATGATGGTGCACGACCGATACTTCTATGATCCGGTCACCTCCAAGTACACTGTGGATCGCTACTTGGATGATCTAGAAAAGCGTTATGGCGGAATTGATTCTGTCCTCATCTGGCCGACCTATCCCAACATGGGAATCGATGATCGCAACCAGCACGACATGATTCGCTGTATGCCCGGCGGTGTCGCCGGTGTGAAAAAAATGGTGGCTGATTTTCACCGACGCGGGGTTCGCGTGCTCTTTCCAATGATGATGTGGGATCAGGGCACGCGTAATCCTGACGAGCCTTGGCCGCAAGCGATCGCGTCCCTTATGAAAGAGATCGACGCGGACGGCATCAACGGTGACACTCAGGATGGAGTGCCCGTGGCATTCTCCCTGGCAGCGGAAAAAACGGGACACCCGCTTGCATTCGAGCCGGAAGCGAGTCCAGCCGACGAAGCACTCGCTTGGAACGTGATGACGTGGGGTCAATACACTTCCAATTTCAGTCTCGTTCCTGGCGTGGATCGATTTCGCTGGCTCGAGACGCGCCACATGGTGAACATTTCCGACCGCTGGAACCGGAACAAGAACGATGATCTGCAGTACGCGTTCTTTAACGGTGAAGGCTGGGAAAGTTGGGAAAACATTTGGGGTATCTGGAACGGCATCACCCCACGCGACGGCGAGGCTACCCGTCGGATGGCCACTATCGAGCGTGCCATTGCGCCATTTCTCGTCAGCCAGGATTGGGAACCCTTTTACCCTACACACTTCTACGGCGTTTTCGCCAGCCGCTGGCCGCTTAACGAGCAGACCGTCTGGACAATCGTCAACCGGAATGAATATGACATCGAGTCAAGGCAGATCTCCGTGCCGGCGGCAGAAGGAATGCGCTTCTTCGACCTCTATCACGGAGCCGAACTGAAACCAGAGATGGAAGGCGACACAGCGGTGCTGTCATTCGCTCTTGAGGCCCACGGTTTCGGAGCAGTACTGGCAACAAGCAACGATCCACCTCAGCAGGTTCAGAAGCTAATGATGGCTATGAAGGCGATGACTATCAGACCTTTGTCGAGCTACTCCAGCCAATGGCGAACAGTGTCGCAAAAGGTTGTCGAGATCCCCCTGACGAAATCAGTTGCAGGTACGCCGGCCGGCATGATCAAAATAGCGGGCGGTGATTATGTGTTCAAAGTAGAAGGAATCGAAATTGAGGGGTCGGACGACGTCGGTGTAGATGTCCAGTACCCATGGGAAGACACGCCGCGACGGTATCACGAAAGGCGCATGCAGATTAAGCCGTTCTACATTGACAAATATGAAGTCACTAACGCGAGTTTCAAAAAGTTCCTGGACGCCTCGCATTACCGTCCTCGCGATCCTGTGAACTTCTTACGAGATTGGAAGAACGGCACATATCCGGAAGGATGGAGCAATAAACCGGTTACCTGGGTGTCGCTCGAGGACGCTCGTGAATATGCGAAGTGGGCCGGCAAGCGCCTCCCGCACGAATGGGAGTGGCAGTTTGCGGCCGAAGGCCAGGACAGACGCAGTTACCCATGGGGTAACAGATGGGAGGACTCCGCTGTACCTAAACCAGACAAAGGGCGCTTGCTCGTCGGCCCCGATGATGTAGACGCTCATCCGACCGGTGCCAGCCGCTCCGGGGTTATGGATATGGTCGGTAATGTTTGGCAGTGGACTGACGAATATCTCGACGACCATACGCGTGCGGGCATCCTGCGTGGCGGGTCTTACTATCAGCCCCAAGGTTCCATTTGGTATTTTCCGCAAGCTTATAAAAATACTCAGCACGGCAAGCTTCTGCTTATGGCGCCGAGCTATGATCGCGCCGGCACATTGGGATTCCGTTGTGTGATGGATGCCGAATGAACCGCATCCTTGTACTTGGCAGCCTGAACATCGATCTCGTGCAGCACGTGCCGCGGTTGCCCTTCGCGGGCGAGACGCTTCAGGGCAGCGATCTCCAGATTTTTGCCGGTGGGAAAGGGGCGAACCAGGCTTGCGCCGCTGCCTTGCTCGGAGGAAATGTCGATATGGCGGGTAAGGTCGGCAACGATGTCTTTGGGCAAAGACTCGCTGATGAGCTGAAATCTGCCGGTGTGCGTACTGATTCGGTGCGGCGGTCCGAATCTCGCTCGGGCACCGCCGTAATCTTCGTGCTTCCAAATGGAGAAAACCTCATCGTGATTTCGCCCGGCGCAAATGCGGACGTTTCCGTTGACTTCGCACTTACAGCTGTCGATAGCCTCCAAGAGGGAGACTTCCTGCTCTGTCAGCTCGAAGTTCCTGTGGCGGCGGTGCGAGCTGCGATTGTAAGCGCTTACAGAAAGAACGTAACCACCATACTGGATCCCGCACCCGCCCGTGCGTTGCCTGATGAGCTGCTTTCGTCCATCAGCATTTTGACCCCAAACCAAACGGAGGCAGCTGTGTTGCTCGGGCATTCTCAGACTCCACAGGAGCTGGCGCAAGCGGAATCGGCAGCCCGCGATCTGCAAGCACGCGGCCCGCAAACGGTGATTATCAAGATGGGTGCTGCCGGCTGCGTGGTCCAATCCAAAAGTTCAGCTTTTGCCGTACGTGGATTCCAAGTCAACGCAGTCGATTCTACCGGCGCCGGCGATACCTTCAACGGTGCACTGGCTGCTGCTCTGGCTCGCGGACTCACGATCTTCGATGCCGTGCGATTTGCTAACGCGGCAGCGGCTCTGTCTGTGACCAAACCTGGGGCTATCGCTTCCATACCCCGTCTCATCGAGGTTCAGGAGTTCTTATCTTTGCAGTCCATAGCGTAGTAACCCATGTTCATCATCAATAGTTCCGGACTTGCCATTGCCTTTTGTGTCTTAACAATGGTTGGTTGGGGCTCTTGGGCCAATACCCAGAAATTGGCAGGTAAAGAGAGTTGGCCATTTGAACTCTTCTACTGGGACTACGCGATCGGTGTAGCGATAGCCGGACTCCTGTTTCTCGTCACCCTTGGCGTATCGGGCTCCGCCGGTATGTCATCATTTGCCAATCTCGCCAGTGCCTCGCCCAAAAGCATGGGCGAAGCCATCGCCGCGGGCGCATTATTCAATCTCGCGAACATCCTGCTCGTAGCCGCCATTGATGCCGCTGGTATGTCTATCGCTTTTCCCGTGGGCATCGGACTCGCCCTTATCATCGGCACAGCCGCCAGCTACATCCAGACACCGAAAGGCAATCTCGCCTTCCTGAGCGCCGGTGTGGCCCTTATCCTTGTGGCGATTGTCGTTTCCGCTGTAGCTCATCGGCGGATGGCTAGCAAGGATACCGAGACAAGAATGTCGGGACTATGGTTCGCCATCGTTGCGGGTTTATTAATGGGCTTTTTCTACCCGGAACTCACGCGTTCTATCTCTCCGGGTTTCAATCAAGATCCCATTCGTCCTGGCCTGCTGACGCCCTATACGGCCCTTCTATTCTTTGGAATCGGCGTATTGCTCAGCAGCATTCCATTTAACTGGTGGTTCATGCGGTCGCGTCATTCGCGTTTCTCCACTTACATTGCCGCCAAGCCGAGATTGCACTTCCCGGGAATTCTTGGCGGGATCATTTGGATGATTGCCTTGGGTTTCAACCTCATCGCCGCAGGAGTAGCCGGCCCCGCGGTTTCGTATGCTCTCGGACAAGGCGCAACCCTGATCGCCGCTCTCTGGGGCGTGTTTATCTGGCACGAGTTTCGCGACGCGCCGGCCGGGACGAATCGCTTCATTGTGGTGATGTTCGCGACTTATACAATCGGGATCATCTTGATCGGGCGTGCGACTCTCAATTAGCGCCCAACGTTTGTCGCGCATCCAGGAGAGCAATCCCTCGATGTGAGCCGCCTCTCATGGGCGGGATCGGTGATTTTTGGGGCTGTGGCCCGCAAATATTCGGCTGGGGTGTCCTGCTGCACCAAGACTCACTCTTCGCAACAACAACACGCTCCTGGACGAACCCATCCCGCCATCCATCCGATCCATCAAGGCAAGCCCGCGACACATCCCCTCCGTGGCACGCAGATTTCATAGCCGATTCTTCCGGCGCCGCTTCCTGGTGCTTGGTAAACGCAGGGCTACACCGCCCCAGTTTATGACCCTAGACGGAACTTATGTGGAGAACGGAATTCCTTGCATGATGTAGACACGTGAATGGAAGCAAACGCTCGATGGCACGATGGAAGCAATCCGCCTTGCACCCGACCTCAGCAACTCCGTGGGTCAGCCCTTCTATTTATTCAAAAGGCTCCGACGTGCCCAGGCTGGCCGAGCAGCATGCCACCGCGTCCAAAGCCCGCACCTATGTCAACGACGGCCTGTTCCTTTACGCACCAGAAATGGCAAGCTCTTGATGCTGTGGTCCAGTTACCGAGACGGTCTCTATATGAAAACTCTCGCCTATTCGGTCTCGGAAAATTGGGAAGGCCGTGGCGTCAGTCAGCGCCTTTGCTTGGCAATCAGAGGTCACCGCGTGCTGTTTCGCACCTTTGACAACAACGCGATACCGGCGCACTATCGTTGTCGACCATGAGTGGAAGTAAGGCACAGAACCGAAGGCTAGCTCAACTCCCCTAGGCGACGCTCGGTAGCGCAAATGACGCGGATGCGCTCCGCTAAGGAGGAAGGAACTCGGCTGCTAAGGCTTGAGCAGTTCTCCCGTTACCGTGCGGCACACAACAAGGGGATCTCGCGGATCAAGCGGCGGATCAGAAAAACGCGAATCCGGGGCCACCCCGCCCGAATCCGGGAAGTGCAAGGCAAAGCGCGAACCGCATTGTTCAACGAGAGGTGTTTCTCTGTCCGGGTCTTGCAGAAGTACAATCTGACTGCGTGGCGTTTTCCAGTGGCAGAGCGTGGCCTTTCGCTAAGAAGGAGAGCACCGCCAGCATCATCGCGATCCACTCTAAGACTGCTGCTTTCTCGTCGTCCAAGAGAAAGTCTCTATCCAAGCGTATGCCAGAACGGGGCAGCGCTTTTCACAAACAACTGGACGACGGGAACACTGGGCAATTCGCCTTGTCGATTGCGACGACGGCAATCTGGATTTTCGCCTATCTGGCAGACCAGTTCTTTCCTCTGATGCAGGTGCGCCTCGGCAACTCCGGAGCTTTCTTGGCGTTTGCCGTCATGGCGGCGATCAACTTTATCTTCGTCCTGCTCTTCGTTCCGGAAACCAAAGGCTATTCGCTCGAACAGATCAGCCATATCTGGCTGCGCCGTACTCTCCCTGATGCGGACGCGGTGAACACAGACACTTGCTAATCAGGTCTCGCTTATGAAATTGGGCTTCGGTCTTTACAGGCACATGTTGAATCCGGCATACCTCGCTTTCGCGCGGCAGGTCGGGGCCACGCACGTTGTCGTGCATCTTGTCGATTACTTCAAGAAAGGAGGCCCCGCGAATCCTCGTCAGGATCAACCTGTGGGCGAGCTCGCAGGCTGGGGCTACGCCGGCGACCCGCAGCGGCTTTGGACCGTCGAAGAGATGCGGGCCATAAAGAGGCAGATTGAAGACGCCGGTCTGATTTGGGAGGCGATCGAGAACTTCGATCCGGCGCACTGGTCCGACGTGCTGCTCGACGGTCCTCGCAAAAAGCAACAATTAGAGGGTCTCAAAACGATCATCCGCCGCGTGGGCGAAGCCGGCGTCCCGATCATCGGTTACAACTTCAGCATCGCGGGCGTGGCCGGCCGGGTAACTGGTCCATTTGCGCGTGGCGGCGCAATAAGCCTTGGCATGAATGGCCGCCCATTCCCAAAGGTATGGTTTGGAACATGGTTTATGATCCTGGTGCGCCGGAGGGAACTCTGCCGCCGGCTACGTCGGAGCAGCTTTGGCAGCGCGTAGCCGACTTTTTGAACGAATGCCTTCCCGCCGCCGAACAGGCCGGTGTACGCCTCGCGGCCCATCCCGACGATCCGCCTTTGCCGACTTTGCGCGGACAGCCTCGATTAGTGTATCGTCCCGGTCTTTATCAAAAACTCATTGACATCAACCGCAGTATGTCGAATCAGCTTGAATGCTGCGTGGGAACGATCGCCGAGATGCGGGACGGCGATGTCTACCACGCGATTGAGAGGTACAGCGCCCAACACCGCATCGCTTACATTCACATGCGGAACGTGCGTGGCAAAGTGCCCGAGTACAGAGAGACGCACATCGATGAAGGCGACGTCGATGTTCTTCGCATCTTCCGCATTCTGAAAAAGAACGACTTCCCTGGAATGATTATTCCGGACCACGCGCCGCAACTCGCTTGCGATGCCCCCTGGCACTCCGGAATGGCGTTCGCGATGGGCTATCTTGGCGCATGTCTCAAAGCGGTCGAGGTATAGCGCCCGCGCAGCATTTCGCAAAGAAAGTAGCTGTTGTAACCGGCACGCACGACTGGCATTGGAAAGGCCATCGCAAAGCGTGTCGCCTGCCGCGGAGCTCACGTCTTACCCTGCGGGATTCATCGGAGGCAAACTCAGAGCTTCAGCGCGAAGCCGCATGGGCAAACCTTTCCATAGAGGTCCAATGCTGCGATGTGTCTTCTGCGGAATGCAGAAGCCGCGATTGCGAAATGCATTCAGTTGTTTGGCGGTCTCGATACCGTCGTCAATGCAGTGGCTATTCACCTCACGGGCACCTTCCGTTTGCTCCGCTAAGCGTTCCCGAGAAGAAAAAGCGCGGCGGCGGTGCGATTTTGAACCTTGCGTCCGTTCAGGGGCATGCCTGTCAGCGTGGCGTCGCCGCCTATGTTGGTTCGAAAGGTGCAATTCTGAGCCTTACCTGGGCTCTCGCGCTCGACTACGCTGATGACGGGATTCGCGTCAATTCGATCAGCCCCGGCTCCATTTGCTACACCCATGCTGGAGCTGGTGGCCCGCACGTTCTCGCCTGAATTGCCCATCCATGATGTGTTTAAACGCTTCGGCGAGGCGCACCCGCTCGGGCGAGTTGGTACTCCGGAAGAAGTCGCTGAATTGCGGCTTTCCTCGTGTCGAACGAAGCAGGCTTTTGCACTGGAGCCCACTGCCTCGGTGGTGCCGGGTTGCTGGCCGGCGTTGCCGTGAAATGAATCGAAAGGTTCACCACATGACGGCTTTCTCGCTCAATGATTCTTCAGGTGTCCGGTTCGCCACACCAATGCACGCCTCTAACCATTCGCATCCCGGCGCGCCCCAGGCTTCAGGCAGCGCTGATCAGCCTGTTCATCGTTCCGCGATGCGAAGTGTTGGTCAACTCTACGCTGGTCAACTCTATGCCCCGCGCGTGCATCATTTCAATGTTGGACTCCGAAAGCGCGGAACTAGGCGAAATCCACTCCGCCTTTCACACCGGTGATAATCTACGATCGATCATTTGCCGGCAATCAACAGCATGCAGCTTTGGAAGAATGATGACGAACTGTTCGCAATCGCCCGGGGCGAACTTTTCAGCTCTGTGGTTGGCGATGTCATGGACAAACTTGGCCTGTTCCATCAGTTCCTTCCGCCGGCCATACGACCTCTACGTCCTGACATGATCATTATCGGCCGAAGCATGCCTGTGCTTTCAACTGACGTTTTCAGCGAGCGCATTGTCGGAAGCGCCAATAAATTGATGGAGAAACCCTTTGGCCTTATGCTCGAGGCGGTCGACGATCTCAAACATAACGAGCTATATGTGAATACGGGATCGTCGCCCCGCAATGCGCTGTGGGGTGAGATGATGAGTACCCGAGCGCTCAAACTGGGCGCCGCGGGAGCCGTTCTGAACGGTTACAGCCGCGATACACGAGGCATTCTGGCATTGAACTTTCCGACGTTCTCATGGGGAAGTTATGGCCAGGACGCGGGTCCTCGGTACAAGGTCGTCGATTTTCGCATACCGGTTGAGATTGGAGGCGTACTGGTCTCGCCAGGCGACATTCTGTTCGGCGACATCGATGGCGTCTGCTGCATTCCGCGAGAAACGGAGACCGAGGTTTTCACGAAGGCTCTGGAAAAAGCGCGCGCTGAAAGCCGGGTTCGCAATGCGCTCGAGGCGGGTATGAGCGCCGTTGCCGCTTTCGCCGAATTCGGAGTTATGTAAAACCCGGGAGAAAAATGCATTGGAGTGTGCGAACCATCGCATGAACCTCTATGCGTTTGAGCATGGCGTAAGCGGTGCTGGCTCATTTGAAGCCGAGCATATGATCTGGTTCCCAACTTATCTGATGGAGCACCTTGGCCTGCCGCCGATCCGAGCCGGGATGTATAGTCGATCCCGTATATCGCCGGTAATGGCGGCTCATTTTTTCTGCGAAATCGTGAGTGATTCAATTTCACGTGCATACTCGGCGGGCGCCGTTGCGGGCTTCGTGATTGCACTTTCAATTTGGGAGCTTTCGTTTTTCCGTTCTGATATGAACCGTGCTCCATAGCTTGGGGGAATGGGAGTTGTTCTGATTATGGCCGTGCTTTGCAACGTGCTCGCAGCGGTCTCGTGGTGGTTTATCGACCTGCGAGCATGGCAAAAGAGGAGCAACTGATGCGCGTGGCAAGCCAGCCCGCTTGCGTCTTCCCTGCCGGCGACCGTTGCGGCGAGGGCGTTCTGTGGCACGACTACGAGCGAGCCGTGTATTGGACCGACATCAATCGATTTCTCATCCATCGCTTTACCATAGGAGACTTTTGCTGCCGGTGCTGGTTGTTCCCTGAACCAGTAACTGCGTTGATCCTCACGGACCGAACTGACACCCTTGCAGTTGTGCTTGGCTCTCGCATAGTCCTGTGGAACCCCCAATCGGATACATACGTTGAACACGGGTTTCGGCTGCCTGGCTGGCCAACGGTTCGACTGAATGACGCAAGTGCAGATCCGCGCGGATCTCTCTGGGCTGGCTCTATGCGAAATAATGTTGCTCCCGATGGATCTGCGTTCGAGGCGGGAGGGGCGGACGGGGCCCTATATCGCATTGATCCTGATGGCCGTGCCACCGAATGGAAACGTCTAATTGGAATATCGAATACGCTCGCATGGAGTCCTGATCAAACGCAGTTCTACTTCGCCGATTCCCTTGCGAATGTGATCTGGGCGTACAGTTACGACCGCTCAAGCGGGAACATTTCTGGCGAACGGCCTTTTCTGCGCGGTTTCGAACGAGGTTTGCCGGACGGTTCGGCAGTGGACGCAGAGGGCTATGTGTGGAACTGTCGATTCGGCGGGGGTTGCGTGATTCGCGTCTCGCCGGACGGTCACGTCAGTGAGATCATCGAGATGCCGACAGAGAACGTGACGAACTGCACGTTCGGTGGGATTGATCGCAAGACTATGTACGTGACAACTGCCTCGCTCGGCGCGCCGCCAAACGACCGTTTAGCCGGGAGTTTATTTGCTTTCCAAACAGCCGTTGCCGGCCAGCCGGAGAACTGCTTCCATGCATCTCGAACGTGTGAAAATTCATGAGCACTATTTCTCATCGGACTGGGGCAACCAGAGTTTGCGCCGTTGAGCGTCGATTTGGTATTGGCAACTTAGGCCATGGCTAACTGTACTCCTGCGATAGCCGGCTTGATAAATGCCAGTTAAATTTTCGTCTCGTTTCAGTCGAGCCTCATGTAAGATGGCATCCTAATTCAAGCCGGGCTCGTGCTCCGGATCAGATCCCTACCATTGCTCACTAACACGTTCCGAACTTGAACCCGAGAGGAGGCGTTTGGGTGAAAGCTGCAGTTTTGCACAAACCGCAGGCGGTCGCTTCGGGACCGCTGCACATCGAAGATATTCCTGTTCCGGACATCAAACCTGGGCATGTCCTCTTAGAAGTGCGGGCATGCGGGGTGTGCAGAACGGATTTGCACATTGTGGAAGGCGAGCTTCAGCCGAAGCTTCCGGCTGTGATTCCTGGTCACCAGATCGTCGGTACCGTTGCCGCCAACGGGACGGGTTCCGATTTTGCCACCGGAACTCGCGTCGGAGTCTCATGGCTCGGCGGCACGGACGGCACGTGCGAGTATTGCCGGAGGCAACTCGAGAACCTCTGCGATAATCCCACATTCACTGGCTATTCGATAAACGGCGGCTACGCCGAATATTCCTTGGTACGCTCCGATTTCGTTTTCCCGTTGCCGGGGGCCCTTGACGATCTCCACGCCGCTCCACTTCTCTGCGCCGGCATCATCGGCTATCGCAGTTTGCGCGTCGCCGGCGTCGAACATGGCGACCGTGTCGGACTCTTCGGTTTCGGCGCTTCAGCGCACCTTGCGATTTCCCTCCTCCACGCCTGGGGCTGTAATGTGTACGTTTCTACGAGGGGAGAGTCGCATCGCCATCTTGCAGCCGAGCTCGGTGCAAAATGGGTCGGTTCGGAAAACGAGAAGCCGCCCGTGCAACTCGACCGGGCGATCACCTTCGCTCCCAGCGGGGCTGTCGTCGTCAGCGCTCTTGCCAGCATCCGAAAAGGCGGGGTCGTGGCCATCAATGCGATACATCTCGATCGCATTCCCGAGTTCGATTACGACACCTTGTTGTGGGGCGAACGCCAGTTGCGCAGCGTCGCGAACATGACACGTACCGACGCTCGCGAGTTCCTGCAGACCGCATCCGATATCGGCTTGCGTCCGAAAGTAAAAGCTGTCGGGCTTGCCGATATCAACGATGCGTTGCGCGAACTGAAAGCAGATAAGGTCGACGGAGCCATTGCGATTCTTCCCCGGTGAGTTAGTAATTTTCCCGGGCTTGCGTAACTCGCAGCTACCGAAACCTTAAGCAACTTACCCGAGTCCCTTCTACGAATCGAGAGGGAAAGCCTCAGCTCGTTGATTTCTGTCGTTCTGAGCTGATTTCGCGGGATGCCTCAATTCTTTTCGCCGAGTGCAAACACGTTTGCGCGCATGAGCATTCTCGCCGTAGTTCTGCTCCTCTCGAGCGTGGCGGGCTTGTCGTATTTGATCGTACGGTCACATTACGAAACCATGCAGAACATGCCCCGCGAGCAGCCTGTTCCGTTCAGTCACGCGCACCACGTTGGTGGTCTCGGTATCGATTGCCGGTATTGCCATACGAGCGTCGAGACCTCCGCGTTTGCCAATATTCCACCGACGAAGATCTGCATGAACTGCCATTCGGAGATGTGGGCGACCGCCCCCGCTCTTGAACCCGTGCGCGAAAGCTATCGGACTGGGAAGTCCATCGAATGGACGCGCGTTAACGATCTGCCCGACTTCGTGTATTTCAACCACAGCATTCATGTCGCAAAGGGCATCGGGTGCACGACATGCCACGGCCGCATCGACAAAATGAATCTCACCTGGCAAGCGCAGCCCCTCACCATGGAATGGTGCCTCGACTGTCACCGGCATCCTGAAAGCTACGTCCGCCCGCGGGATGAAGTCTTCTCGATGGATTATCGCGTTCCGGCAAACCAGGTCGCGTTCGGCAGCCAATTGGTGAAGCAATATCACATTCGCAGCCTGACGAGCTGCGACACGTGTCATCGATGAAGCCTTTCTCCCATCGCGGTCTTATCCCGGTCGAAGCGCTGACGCAGACGGCGGGTTACTGGCGAAGTATCGAAGAGCTAAGTGGCGGTAACGAACATCTGGAGTCGGAGAAATTCAGCGAGGATGGTATCGAAATCCCGGAAGCGAGCCGCCGCCGGTTCCTTTCGTTGATGGCGGGATCTCTCGCCCTGGCCGGTATCACCGCATGCACGCGCCAGCCGACCGAGACCATCATGCCGTACGTCGAGCCTCCCGAGAATGTCGTACCGGGTAAGCCGAAGTATTACGCGAGCGCCGTGCCTCACGAGGGCTCCGCACAAGGCGTGATTGTCGAAAGCCACCTCGGCCGTCCAACAAAAGTAGAGGGTAATCGGGACCATCCCGCGAGCCTTGGTGCAACCAGCGTTCATTCGCAAGCGTGTCTCATGGATCTTTACGATCCCGATCGCGCCAAGGAAATCGTTCGCCTCGGGGTGCCAACCACTTGGGACGCATTCCTGATCGCGCTCGAAGAAGCGCTTCAGCCGATACGTGAAACGAAAGGTCTAGGCCTCCGCATCTTGACCGAAACGGTCACCTCTCCGACGTACGGCGCGCAATTGCAAGCTCTGTTGAAAGAGTTTCCCGCGGCCGACTGGCATCAATACGATCCCGCCGGGTCTCACTCGGCTCGAGCCGCCGCGCAAATCTGCTTCGGCAGGCCAATGAACACCTATTACCAGCTTTCTGAGGCGGACATCGTTGTCTCTCTCGATAGCGATTTTCTGGCGTGCGGTTCCGCATCGACTCGTTACGCTCGCGACTTCGCGATGCGCCGCAAGCGAAGCGACAGGCTGGATATGAACCGCCTGTACGTCATCGAAAGCACGATGACAAGCACGGGCGGGAAAGCCGACAACCGTCTCCCGCTGCGCTACAGCGAAATCGAACCTTTCGCGCGTGAACTTGCCGCAGCCGTCGGCGTTCCGGGCCTGACGAATTCTGCAAGTTTTGTCAACGCTACCTGGGTCAACGCCCTGGCTCACGAATTGAAAGCTCACCGCGGCGCTTCTGTCGTCATACCTGGCGACACACAGTCGCCCGCCGTTCACGCTTACGCGCACGCTATTAACGCCGTCCTCGGCAACACGGGGAAAAGCGTCATCTACACCCAACCGATCGAATCGTTCCAGGTCGACCAAATCGCGTCACTGCGGCAACTCGTTGAGGACATGAATGCCGGCCGAGTCCGGCTGCTCTTCATCCTCGGTGGAAATCCGGTTTACAACGCGCCAGCGGATTTCGATTTTGCGAGTGCTCTAGGCAAAGTGGACGCGTCTGTCCACGTCAGCGTTGGCTTCAACGAAACTTCGCTAAAAACCACCTGGCACATTCCCGAATCGCACTTTCTCGAAGACTGGAGCGATGCCGTCGCTTTCGACGGAACCGCGACGATCATTCAGCCTCTCATTTCGCCGTTGTACGATTCGCGCTCGCACGCTGAGATCCTCGACACGATCATGGTTACTCCCGGCCGCAGGTCGTACGACATCGTCCGCGCTTATTGGAAGGCGAAGTCCGCCGCGAAGGACTTTGAATCCTGGTGGCGTCAATCGGTCCACGATGGATTTGTTGAAAACTCCGCTTTGCCACCGGTCAGTGTAAGTCCCAAGTACAGCGCCCTAGGACATTTCACAACTTCCGGCAGCCACACCAATCAGCTCGAAATCACGTTCCGCCCCGACGTCTACGTCTACGATGGACGCCACGCAAATAATATCTGGCTTCAGGAACTGCCGCGCCCCATGACCAAGCTCACCTGGGACAACGCCGTCATGATGAGCCTCGCGACAGCGAAGGGGCTTGGAATTGAGAACGAGGAGCATATCGAGCTCAACCTCGGAAACCGCAGGGTGCAGGGATCAGTCTGGATCCTGCCCGGCCAACCCGACGATTCCGTTCGTGTCGACCTGGGCTTTGGGCGTACGCAGTCGGGGCGGGCGGGCGATGGTGCAGGCTTTAATGCTTATCTGCTGCGAACCTCGGACACGCTTTGGGCAGGCGAAGGCGTGTCCATTCGAAAAGTCGAAAAGACGTACCCTCTGGCCACCACGCAGATGCAGCAGACTATGGAAGGCCGGGACGTCGTCGTGGCGAACACACTGGAGGGCTACAAACGCCAACCGGACTTTGTCAAACACAAAATACACGAGCCTGAAGAGAACCTGACGCTCTACCCGCATTGGCAATACCGCGGCTACAAGTGGGGCATGTCGATTGATCTTACAGCCTGCGTCAATTGCAACGCGTGTGTAGTTGCGTGTCAGGCAGAGAACAACATTCCGGTCGTCGGTAAAGATCAAGTGCTCGCTCGCCGCGCCATGCACTGGCTCCGAATCGATACCTACTACAAAGGTGATCCCCGTGTCCCTGCCGCGTTCTACCAGCCAGTACCGTGCATGCAATGTGAGAACGCGCCCTGTGAACTAGTTTGTCCGGTCCAAGCTACGAACCACAGCGATGAAGGCTTGAACGACATGGTCTACAACCGCTGCGTCGGTACTCGCTACTGTTCGAACAACTGCCCGTACAAAGTTCGCCGGTTCAACTTCCTGCTCTACCAGGACTGGACCACCGAAACGCTGAAGATGCAGCGCAATCCGGATGTTTCGGTTCGCAGCCGGGGCGTCATGGAGAAGTGCACGTACTGTGTGCAGCGCATCCGTGAGGCGGAAATCACTGCCGATGTTGAAAACCGCCCTATCCGTGACGGTGAGATACAGACCGCCTGCCAGCAAGCCTGTCCGACCGAAGCCATCGTTTTTGGCGATTTGAACAATCGCGGTAATCGCGTCGCGAAACTCAAAGCGGAGAAACTCGACTACTCTCTGCTTGCGGAGTTGAATACGCGCCCTCGCACGACGTATTTGGCGGAGCTGAAAAATCCCGATCCCGCACTTGGGAGCGTCACCATATGACAGTCGAAGAACAGCAGCGGCACACCGCTCGCGAACTGGATCCGAATAACGATCTGCCAGTCATCGCGCCCAGCCAGACTTTCGAAACTGTCAGCGAGCAGATCAGTAGCATCGTCCTGAAACGCAAAACTCCCCCCGCGTGGTGGTGGGTCTTCGGCGTCGGCATGTTGCTGCTGCTGAGCTTTGTTGTCTCGGTCAGTTACCTGGTGACGAAGGGCGTCGGCATTTGGGGCGTGCAAATTCCCGTTGCGTGGGGATTTGCAATTACGAATTTTGTGTGGTGGATCGGAATTGGTCACGCGGGCACGCTGATCTCCGCGATTCTCCTGCTGCTCCGCCAAAGCTGGCGTAACTCCATCAATCGATTCGCGGAAGCGATGACCATCTTTGCCGTAGCCTGCGCCGGCATGTTTCCGCTGCTGCATTTGGGCCGTCCATGGCTCTTCTATTGGCTGCTTCCTTACCCGAACACGATGACCGTTCAGCCGCAGTTCCGGAGCCCGCTCGTGTGGGACGTGTTCGCGGTATCGACATATGCAACGGTTTCCGTCCTGTTCTGGTATCTCGGCATGGTGCCAGATCTCGGCACACTGCGCGACCGTTCCACAAATCGCCTGCAGTACGGCTTTTACGGCATGCTGGCACTCGGCTGGCGTGGGTCCAGCCGGCACTGGCGCATGCAGCAGTCCGCATCTTTGCTGCTTGCGGGACTCGCGACACCACTCGTTCTTTCGGTCCACACCGTCGTCAGCTTCGACTTCACGATTGCCATCCTTCCAGGCTGGCACTCGACGATCTTTCCACCGTACTTTGTCGCAGGCGCGATTTACTCCGGCTTTGCCATGGTCCTCGCGCTCTGCATTCCGATCCGGGCTGTGTACGGCCTGAAAAATCTCATCACCGAGCGTCACCTGAACAACTGCGCCAAGCTGATGCTCGCTACCGGGCTGATTCTTGCTTACACCTACCTGATCGAGCCCTTCACCTCTTGGTACAGCGGAAACGGGTTCGAGATGTACACAGTGCACAATCGCGCTGTCGGTCCGCAGTCCTGGACGTATTGGCTTGTCCTCCTCCTGAACGTTTTCATCCCTCAATCGCTCTGGTTTCCGAAGATACGAGTGAATCCCAAATGGCTATTCCTGATCTCGCTCGACATTCTCATCGGGATGTGGGTCGAGCGCTACATGATCATCATCACCAGTCTCGATCGCGATTTCCTGCCTTCTTCCTGGGCAAACTTCGTTGCTACCGGCTGGGATAACTCCACACTCTACGGATCGGTAGGGCTGTTCATCGTGTTGTTCGTGCTCTTCATCCGCTTCCTGCCCATGATTTCGATGTCGGAAGTGCGCGAACTACTGCCGTTTTCGAAGCCGGACGGAGGTACTGAAAAGTGACGGGCTCCGAGACAGCCTACGGATTAGTCGCCGAGTTCGACAATGCGCACGATCTGGTCGAAGCGGCGCGCCGAGTTCGCGAAGAAGGGTACCGGCGCTTCGAAGCTTATAGCCCGTATCCGATCAAAGATCTCGATGAAATCGTTCCCGGCCCCAATTACGTGCCGTTGGTTGTTCTCATCTGCGGTTTCCTCGGCTCCGCGGTCGCCTGGAGCATGCAGTACTACGTCGCGGCCATCGATTATCCGATCAACGTGGGTGGGCGGCCTCTCTATAGTTGGCCTTCGTTCGTCCCAATTCTGTTCGAGCTGACGGTCTTGTTCGCCGCGTGCGGGGCATTTTTCGGAAGTTTTGCGCTGTGCGGCTTTCCGCGCCCTAACTTCCCTTTGTTCAATCTCCCGCGGTTTGCAGAAGTGACGAGTCATCGGTTCTTTCTCTGCATCGAGCGCGCCGACCCGTACTACGAGACCAACGAGACTGCGGAACTGCTCCGATCATTCCATCCACTGGGGGTCTGGGAAGTTGAGGCGGACTAGCTCAGCAGTTGTGATTGTCTGTGCGTTTCTTGCCGGAAGCGCTTGCCGGCGAGACATGCAAGACATGCCTAAATACAAACCGCTCGGCGCAAGCCGGTTCTTCGCAGACGGTCGAAATTCCCGTCCGCTTCCGCGAGGCGTGATTGCACGCGACGAGTTGGATGAGCAAGACCCAGCTCATACGGGTGCGAAGAGCGGCGTATTTCTCGAAACGATACCGGAGCCGATCGATGAGAGCCTGCTCGCTCGCGGTCGCGACCGTTTCGACATTTACTGCAGCCCGTGCCATGGCCGCCTCGGAGATGGGAACGGTATGATCCACCAACGCGGGTTTTGGATCCCCCCGACGCTGCATACCGACAGGCTTCGCAACGTTCCGCCCGGCTACATTTTTCAGGTCATTTCGAACGGCTATGGCGCCATGCCCGATTATCGGAACCAGGTGAATGCGCAAGATCGCTGGGCCATCGTTGCGTATATTCGTGCTCTCCAGCTGAGCCGTCATGCCACGGTGAACGATATTCCTGAAGCCGCGCGAACCCAACTCACGCAGCCTTCGTCGGGTGGAGGCGCGAAATGACTTCGACCTTTCTTCCATCTCCTGAACTCGATCGGGATCTCAGGCGCTGGTTCCGGCCTGCGCTTGGCGCGGGCATTCTGCTCTCCGTCATTTCCATCATCGGTTGGTTTTTCAGTCCCGGCGATTTTTATCGTTCGTACTTGATGGGCTACCTTTTCTGGCTCGGTCTCACTTTGGGTTCCATGGCCATCGTCATGATGCAGTATCTGACAGGTGGAGCATGGGGCGTCATCACACGCCGTACTCTCGAATCCGCCAGTCGAACACTGCCGATTGTCGCGCTGATGTTCATACCCATCGCGATCGGCATTCCGCATCTTTACGACTGGGCTCATCGCGACCTGGTTTCCCGCGAGTATGTTCTTCATCACCGCGCCATCTACATGAATCCGGCGATGTTCATCACTCGTGCGATCGTGTATTTCCTCATCTGGGGTGTTCTCGCCTTTTTCCTGAACCGTTGGTCCAAGCAGCAGGATGAACGGGGCGGGTTTGAAAAACGCCTCGCAGCTCTCAGCGCACCGGGACTCATTCTTTATGTCTTTACGGTCACGTTCTCGGCCGTTGATTGGGCAGAATCGCTCGAAACGGATTGGTACTCGACGATGTGGGGCTTTCTGTTTGTTGCCCGTCAGGGGCTTAGCGCGTTTGCGTTCATCATCATCGTCATGGCTCTGCTCTCACGGCGCGAACCGCTAGCGAGCCGGTTCAAGCCGTCGCACCTCCACGATTTGGGCAAGCTTCTCCTCACGTTCGTCATGGTCTGGGCGTACTTCGCTTTCTCTCAGCTACTGATTGTGTGGTCTGGAAATCTCACGGATGAGATCCCCTGGTATCTGCGACGTTTCGCGACCTCATGGGGATGGCTCGGCGTTGCCCTGATCGTTTTCGAATTC
>JAFAUR010000294.1 GCA_019243205.1 Acidobacteriaceae bacterium
ATTCGAAGGTGAAACGCCGATGCATATGCTGGAGACAGAGGCGGGGGCGCGTCTTGTGGAGGAAATGCTTATCCAGATAGACGAAGGTATGTTCGCTTAGTGATTCTATGGAGGATCAGCAATCATGCGAACTTGCTCGGGGTCGGAGGGTTGAAATCATCTGCCCGTTGGCACACGAAAGGTCATCCGATCGTCTATCTTGCCGAGAGTCCCTCATGCGCTCTGCTTGAGACAATGGTCCATCTGGAAATTGATCGGGACAATTTACCTGATTCGTATCAACTGCTGAAGATCGAAGTACCGGACGAACTTCCGTTTAAAACAGTTGACACCGTATCTCTAGCCAAGGCTTGGCGGAATGATACATCCCAGACGCAAGAGATCGGCGATGCCTGGCTGAAGCGCCATGAAACGCCCCTCTTGAAAATTCCTTCTGCACTGAGTCCCGAGACATGGAATTGGCTGTTGAATCCAGCGCATCCGCGCAGTACCCGAATCCGAATCCTGAGCGTGCGCAGGCACACTTATTATCAACGGCTGGTCAAGAGATAACGGATCTATGAAACCTATTCGCCGGATTCGCTGCCAACTTTGAGAACGGCCAGAAACGCTTCCTGAGGAATCTCAACGCGGCCGACACGCTTCATCCGGCGCTTGCCCTCTTTCTGCTTTTCAAGAAGTTTGCGTTTGCGCGTGATGTCGCCGCCGTAGCACTTGGCCAGAACATTTTTCCGCATCGCGGAAATCGTTTCACGGGCGATGATCTTGTTGCCGATCGCGGCCTGTAACGCAACTTCAAACATCTGGCGAGGAATCAGCTTTCGCAGCCGCTCGATGAGCGCTTTCCCACGCTCGTATGCGAAATCGCGATGCACAACCATTGATAGTGCATCCACCGGTTCGCCTGCAACCAGCACGTCGAGCTTCACCATCGGCGAGACGCGATGCCCGGACAAGTGGTAATCGAGCGAGGCGTAACCGCGCGATGCGGACTTCAGCCTGTCGTAGAAATCGAGAACGATTTCGTTCAGGGGCAGCTCGTAAAGCAGCAACACACGCCCGCTGCCGATGTACTCGAACTTCTTTTGTACGCCGCGCTTCTCTTCCAGTAGCTTCAGGATCTCGCCGATAAAGTCCTCGCGGGTGATCACCGTCGCATCGATGATGGGTTCCTCGACCTGCTGGATGGAGGACGGATCGGGAAATTTCTGCGGATTATCGACCTCGATCACATCGCCGGTTGTCGTCGTGACTCTATAACGCACGCCGGGCGCCGTCGTAATGAGGTCGATTTGAAATTCACGCTCGAGGCGCTCCTGCACAATCTCCAGGTGCAGCAGTCCGAGGAATCCGCAGCGGAATCCGAAACCTAGTGCCGCGGAACTTTCCGGCTCGAAGTTGAAGGCACTATCGTTGAGCCTGAGCTTTTCCAGCGCGTCCCGCAGCACGCCGTGTTCGTGCGACTCAACCGGATAGAGGCCGGCGAACACCATAGGCTTGATTTCCTGAAAGCCAGGCAGAGGCTCGCTCGCGGGATTCGCGTCATCAGTGATCGTGTCTCCGACCTGCGCGTCCGAAACGGTTTTGATATTCGCGAAGAGAAAGCCCGCTTCGCCTGCCGTCAGCTCATCGCATGGAACCGGCTTGGGCGATTGGAATCCGAGTCCTTCCACCTCGTACACCTTGCCATTCGACCAGAGCCGGATTTTCTGACCCTTCCGGAGCGTCCCGTCCACAACACGCGTGAGAATGATGACTCCGCGGTAGGGATCGAACCACGAATCGAAGATCAGAGCGCGAAGGGGCGCTTCCGGATCGCCCTTCGGCTGAGGAATCCGGTGCACCACCGCTTCGAGGATCTCTTTGATCCCAATCCCGTTTTTGGCGCTCGCCAGCACTGCGTCACTCGCGTCAAGGCCGATAACCTGCTCGATCTGCTCGCGGATACGCTCGGGCTCGGCGGAAGGCAGATCAATCTTGTTAATCACCGGAATGATTTCGAGATCGTGATTGATTGCCAGATACGTATTCGCCAGCGTCTGTGCTTCCACACCCTGCGAAGCGTCCACGACGAGCAGCGTTCCTTCGCAGGCTTGCAGGCTGCGCGAGACTTCGTAGGTGAAGTCGACGTGCCCGGGCGTGTCGATGAGGTTCAACTCGTACAGGTTGCCGTCGTCGGCTTTGTAGTTCAGGCGAACGGCATGCGCCTTGATGGTGATGCCACGTTCGCGCTCGAGGTCCATGGTGTCGAGCACCTGATCCATCATTTCGCGCTGGGAGAGCGCGCCGGTGTACTCGAGCAAGCGATCGGCAAGCGTGGATTTCCCGTGATCGATGTGCGCAATGATGGAGAAATTGCGGATAAAACGGGGATCCATGTTGAGGTAGACTGAGGGGTAAATCGAATTATCCCATAGCGAGCACAATTCCCAGCCTCGCGCCTCGCTTTCACAACATGAGCTATCAGACGTTTCATGGAACTCTTGACGGCAGTAATCTGCGAATCGGCGTCGTTGTCAGCCGTTTCAACGAGTTCATCACCGAAGCGCTCGCCAAGGGTGCCCTCGAAACGCTCGAAAAGAAAGGCTGCCGCCAGGAGAACATCACTGTGCTGAAAGTCCCTGGCGCATGGGAATTGCCTGTTGCCGCCCGCGCTCTGACCGGCCGCTGCGATGCCATCGTGGCAATCGGGGCGGTGGTGCGGGGCGATACCCCGCATTTTGACTATGTCGCGGGCGGTGCAGCCGACGGCCTGCAGGCGGTCAGCGTCGAAACGGGAATTCCAATTGCCTTCGGTGTGCTAACGACGGACAACATGCAGCAGGCCATGGACCGCGCGGGCGGAAAGAGCGGCAACAAAGGCGCGGAAGCCGCTGAAGTCGCGATCGAGCTGGCGAATCTACTCAAGACCCTCAAGGGCAGCAAGTAAGCATGGCCGCCCGGCACCGATCACGGCGGCGCGCTCTGCAGGTCCTTTTCGAATGGGACGTGCGGCGCGACTCGCCGGACCGCGCCATCGCGCATTACTACGACACGCTCTACTCCGAAGAGAGTGAAAAACAACCCAAGCCCGACCGTTTCATGGAAGAGCTGGTGCTCGGAACAGTCGCGAATGCTGAACGGATCGACAAGCAGATCGAAGCAACGTCTGAGCACTGGCGGCTGAACCGGATGGCGGTTGTCGATCGCAATATTCTGCGGCTTGCAATCTTCGAGCTGGGCCAGGGAGCCGTGCCCGCGCCCATCATCATTGACGAAGCGTTGGAGTTGGCGCGTCAATTTTCGAACGACGAGTCGCTTTCGTTCATCAATGGTGTGCTGGATGCCGTTCACCGGCAGAGCGCGTCGGCGGCGGCAAGTTCGGATTCTTGAGTTCCCGAACGCTTACGCTCGCTAAACTTAGCCTCGACGAGACATGTTCCTGATACTGTGCCTAATGCTCGCAGTGTTCTTTGCCATTCTGGTTCTCGCCATCTACCTTGCGCGGTTCTACCGGCGCAAGCCTGTCACGAAATACCGCTACGAGCAGGAGATTCAGGAAGAGATCGACCGCAAATCTCCGCCGCCCTAACGACGAGCAACAGCCCGCGGCGTCACTTCCCGATACAGAACGTCGAAAAGATCCGATTCAGGATATCGTCTGCTGTCGTGGCCCCGGTTACCGCATCCACGGGGCGAAGCGCAGCGTAAAGGTCCAGCAGCAGCATCTCGTGGGGAATCCCGAACTCAACTGCGCGCCGGGCATTTGCAAGTGCTTCCAGGGTCTCGCGAAGAAGCATTTCGTGCCGGATGTTCGTGATGCTGCCTTGTTCAGGCGCCGCGAGGCCCGCAGGCGCGATCCGACGCAGCATGCAATCTTTCAGTTGCGGTAT